>NZ_JAVJNP010000033.1:0-28824 GCF_040217205.1 Coleofasciculus sp. A1-SPW-01
GGAAAAACAAAACCCGCCCTAGCTCACCGATAACGGAAAAACAAAACCCGCCCTAGCTCACCGATAACGGAAAAACAAAACCCGCCCTAGCTCACCGATAACGGAAAAACAAAACCCGCCCTAGCTCACCGATAACCGAATGAGAACAAGATCCCCAACTTCTTCAAGAAGTCGGGGATCTGAGCATCTAGCATTTCACAACTCAAACAGGATGGCTATATTAAACCTGTACTTGGTAATTTATTTCCGTTCCTTGGGGCGATCGCCTTCAAAGGGTTGAACACCTGTATCTGGATATTCATCATCGTTAGCGCCAAAAATTCGCTTGACGCCTCCCCAGAGGTAATCAAACATCTCCTGTACTCGTTCTAAAACTGTCATAGCTTTCCTCCACAGGTTATCGTCAAAACCGATTTAAAAGACGTTATTGATCAATAAGGGTTAATACCCATCCCCAATTTAGGATAAAAGAAGACATTGTGTCTAGTTCGCTTAACCGAATCCTAGTTTTCAGTAAGTTGACTTGAGTCAGACTACCTGTATTTATACTCAAAGCAAGTGATAATTTGAGAGTCAGTGCTTTGTAGCAAGGGGGGATGAGTTATTCTGATCAAAACTGCATCTTAGGATATATGGCGCTAACCATCATCCTCTAAAAGTGGTACTCTGGCGACTCTTCAATTAAAGTCCAGGTGTCCACCAATACAGCGTTGTCCTTATTCCATCTCAAGTTCAGGTTCTCGTTGAGCAAAGTAGTTACTCAAGAAGGTATTAACCAGAGATAGGACAATTGGACCGAAAATGAATGCGAATAAGCCATGAACGGTGAATCCAGGTACAGCTACAGCAGCTAACCAAAAACACAATCCATTGACCACCACAGAAAATAATCCGAGTGTCACAATATTGAAGGGGAGAGATAGCACAGACAGAATTGGCTTAATAAATGAATTCACCACTCCAATGGAGGCTGCACCTAATAAAGCAGCCGGAAATGTCGCTAGGTCAACCCCTGGAACAACTAAATCAACAACCAATAAGCTCAAGGCTATGGCTAACAAGGTCAAAAAGAATGCCTTCATAATTTTTTCCTCACCTGTAATGTTCAAATATCTGAAAAAACGATACTCCTATTACTATCTATCTTTATGGGTCTGACCGTCATCTCTACAGAGATAGATTTTGCCCCCTGTCAGATTGGTTTTCTGGATAAATTGAGGTGGGTTGGGTCAAAAGACGAGACCCAACACAAGCTGGCTTGAGTCTGTTGGGTTTCACTTCCTTCAACCCAACCTACCTAAGTGATACAAAGGAGTTGATTCACCTTGCCCACGCGACAATGACGACAAAATCATTCTCCAGATGGAGGTTAATCGCCTAGTTTAGCCGTTAAGCTTTATAGAGTAACCGACGAACTGAATTTATTAATCCTTATGAAGTTACTCCGAATAGTTTTGGGAATTCTTCTCCCACCTGTGGGCGTTTTTCTGACCACAGGAATTAGCTCAGCCTTTTTGATTAACATTTTGTTAACTTTACTGGGTTTGCTTCCGGGTTCCATTCATGCGGTTTGGGTCATTGTCAAACATGAAGAAAGATACGCTTAACGTATCGCGGAAGTCCCCACCCTCAACAGACGGATTTTCGTAGCCGGAAGGGGAACGAGAATGAACGGCTGTAGGGTGGGGATGACTAGCGGGAAACCGGAGGAACGGAGGTTTCCAATAGATTATCCACAATAACGCCATCTATAATAATACCTATTTCTAAAGAAGTACTTCTGGAGCTAGACGTATATAGTCTACTTGATTCGATATAATACTGGATGTAGAAGTTACCTAAATAAATCAATATGAGTACTGAAGATCGAATGAAAGCAACAGCCAAAAATATTGAAGGCAAAGCCCAAGAAGCCATGGGAGAGATTACGGGTAATCCAGAAGATAAAGCTGAAGGCAAAGCTAAACAAACCGAAGCTAAAGTACGACATTCCGTGGAGAATGTAAAAGAGGAAGTCAAGAAAAAAATTGACTAATTCTGTTTCTGTGTAAATTTATATCCTGTCGGGGTAAGTTGTGAATTGCCCCGACGATGGCTTGTTACATCCGACGGATTTTCCTGCCAATCATCTTGCCTACGCCACCTAGGGGCCAAGATAGCAAAAGCAGTACGGGAATAATCTCCAAGCGTCCCATCCACATCAAGACAATCAACGTCAACTTACCTAGCCAAGGCAAATTAGGATGGGTGATTCCACTAGATAAGCCGACACTTCCGAGGGCTGATGCGGCTTCAAAGATAATGTCACTTAAACTATACTGAGGTGTAACGATATGGACTAAAACTACAACACCAATCGCAATTGAACCCAACCAAAGTATTGCCAGAACAGCCGCCGACTCAATCCGACGATTCGCTTCATTTTCCTTAATGACTTTGCCATCTAATACATAACGCATCATCTGATGGGGTTTTAGGGTAATGCGTTGAAAGCGCCAGAGAATCCCTTTAAACAACGATACAACCCGAGTCAGTTTCAACCCACCGACTGTAGAACCGGAAGCTCCACCGCAAATCATGGCGAACGTTAATAACAATTTGGTTGTGGGACTCCACAATCGCAAGTTTGTCGTACTAAAACCACAGGTTCCCAAGGCTGAAGCCCACTGGAATATACTATCAATCCACTGAATTTGACCTCTAAACCAATAGTCTTCGAGTACCAGGAGCACGACACCCAAAGCTAGCAGTATCCACAGCGCCCGATGTTGAGTATCTTGCCACAATGCTGATGGTTTTCGCTGGCGAATCAGTTGATAGTGAATGGGGAAACTAATCGCCCCCGCTATCATGATCGGGATAACAGCTAACTGGATTTGAGGACTATAGGAACCAATACTATTGTCGGTGATGGCAAATCCCCCTGTTGAAATCCCCGTCATGCCATGATTCAGCGCATCCCACCACGGCATTCCGACCAAGCGCAACCAGACGACACTCACTACGGTGAATAGCAAATAAATCCACCAAATTTTACGTACTGTCTCTTGAACCGTTAAACCAATTCGCTTCTGGCGTCCTTCAGCATAGTAAAGTTGATAAGCATCAGTACTGGGTTCTAAGATTGAAACCATCAGCACAATCACACCCACGCCGCCAATCCATTCCATAAAGGAACGCCACCACTGTATACTACGCGGTAAATCACTCGAGCGCAGTGCCATGCTTAGTCCTGTACTGGTAAACCCGGAAAAGGCTTCAAATAAGGCATTCCAGGGTTCCTGAAAATTCAGCATAGTCATGGAAGGGAGAGTAACATCAGCTAAATGAGACGCAATTAATACCAATGGGATAGCACCAAAAAAGGGAATTAATCCCCAGCTGAGGGCAACAGCCACCAACGCATGAGGTAGGCGTGAGGCTTTTGCATGACGAAACAGACGATAAAGCCCTTGTCCCGCCGCTAATGACGCTAATGCTGTCCAGAAGAAGGGCAGTATTGCATAATATTCACCCAAAAAAATGGCGATAGGTAGAGACACTAATGCCATTACTCCTGGGACATGAAGAAATAGACCCACGTCACGCAGGATGGTTTTAATACGTTGATTCACGATAACAAATAGGCTTGAGTTTTGAGTTACTTTTTATTCATTGTCAGAATCTTCCATCATCCCATAGAGAGACTTAGCAATAATCATTTCTGGATTGGTGAGAACCTGTACTCCTAAACGTTCAAAAAGAGACTGATGACTTGAATGATTTACCATGCTAATCAGCGTTTTGATTTCGTACTCTTTGCCCAGAAACATCGCCATGAGATTAGCGGAGTCATCACTCGTGGCGGCGATCAGGGCATCAGCCCGATCTGCACTGGCTTCGTCCAAGAGACTCCCCTTGGCAATATCCCCTTGAAATACATTAATATCGTGGTTTTTGAGAACAGTTCTGGCTCGTTCCACATCTTCTTCAATCAGGGCAACCTCATGACCATCTTTGATTGCTAAGTCAATTAAGCTAGCCCCCTCCGGTCCTGCGCCTAAGACAATCAAGTACATGATAATCGTTCTATGAAAAAAACAACAATAACAGACAACGATTTTCTAACCTAAAAAGGTTTTGGACTTTGAAATACTATTGAATTTACGCTCGAATCCGCCGATATTGTGCCTGGGCAAACATGTGAATGCCGTAGGCAATTAAACCAATCGCCACAATTCCCAATAACCAAGGTCCATAAGGTTGTCGAGACAGTGTGTCTAACGCCCCATTGAGTCCTCTGACTTCACTAGAATCATACTGACGACCTGCCTGAATTGCAAAGAAACCAATCATCACAAAGACTACACCCCGCGCCGCTAAACCCAATCTTCCCACACGAGTTGCCCATGTTTCCTCAGTATTACTCATCTCATGCAACTTCATCTTTTTGCGGAATTTAGCTTTGTAAGCTTTATAGAATTGGTAAAAGCCGTAACCAATAATAATTGCCCCAATTATACCCACTAACCACTGACCAAAGGGTTGGGCAAGCAGGCGGGCTGTCCACGTTTGCTTTGTACTTCCACCGCCAGCACTCTGAGTTGCACTCACAATGATTTGAATCGCACTGAAGGCTAAACTGGCATAAATTAAACCACTAATCCCATAACCAATACGTCTGACAATATCGTCAGCATCATTACTTTTGCCTCTCTGATCAGGGTCTTGAATCGCTTGGACAAAACGCCAAACTACATATCCAATCAAACCCAAGGCGACTACCGCTAACATGAACTGACCAAAGGGCTGGGCTGCAATTGTGCCTAAAGCGCCTTTGCTATCTGTAGTTTTCCCACCGTTGCCTAATGCAGCTTGTACCGCTAATAAGCCGATAGTTGCATACACAATCCCTTTGGCGGTATATCCAACTCTAGCCAATTTGTCGATCCATGTACTTTCACTATGTACTTGAGACATAACAATACTTTGCCCTCAACTCTTCTCTATTGGGAATGTACAAAGATTATCGATTTACAGACAAAATCATATCTATCGCCGGGATGAAATTTAAACCTCAGCTCTATATGCCAAAATGATGAGAGTGTGTGGTAAGTATTCCAAACTATCGCTCTTCTGTCACTTTCGGAAGGGCGAAGCCTGAAACCATTACTAGGATAGAGTTTGACGATTTGCCCCTATTTCATGAGTTTCTATCAGTTTCTCAATGCCCAAATGCTTGACAGAAAAGGCTTTCAGCAATCCGGTTTGATAGTTCTTTTCCCAGAGTGACAATAGAGGGATAGATCCCCGACTTCTTTAAGAAGTCGGGAATCTGGAGTACCTCACTTATGCCTTCGATTATCAATTAACTATCTTTGCCAAACTTGTTGGTAATCCATGCTGATTGGTAAGGTTGTAGCTTAAACGTATCATGAATATCGGAAATATTTTGTCCACTAATCAAGTCAGACCACTTATCCGTGGCAATTAAATTCAATTCCAATAATGGTAACGTTTGTGGTTTATCGCTCAAATTATGGATCGAGAAAATACTCTGATCTCGCTTCATACTCTGTCGCCAAAACACCAACAGTGCCTGATTTGAGGGGTGTAGTGTATATTGCGTCGCATTGGGATGAAATGCCTGCTGAAGGCGACGAATTTGAATCAATCTAGATAATTCCCGAAACACGATCGCGTGGGGCGAGTTTACCTGTTCTAACTCCCGCTCTAGTTCCTCGATATCCCAACGGTGGCGGTTGATGGAGCGTTTTCTTCCCGTCTGCTGCATCAGGGCGCGATCGCTACCCGTTCCTAGCAGACTGTGAATGTAAAAGGCAGGAATTCCTTCTAAGGACATCATAATCGTTTGTGAGCAAATAAAACGCTGAATTTGCCATTTATCTTCCCCCTTTACGGTTCCTTTCATTGCATCAAATAAAGCAATATTAATTTCATAAGGGCTTTCTGTCCCATCGGGTTGGCGGCGATAGCTAATTTCTCCGCCAAATTGAGTCACACACTCCAGTAACGTCTCATATTCATCATCCGACAACAATCCCTCTGCCGGACGCAAACCGATGCCATCATGAGATGCGGTAAAATTCAAATAGGCACAGCCCATCGGTGCAGGTGGCATACTCATCATCCAGGTTTTTAGATGTTCAGATTTTCCCTGAAGTAAAGCATTAAGCAACAGCGGCGGCAAACTAAAATTGTAAATAATATGCGCTTCATTTCCGTTGCCAAAATAACTCAAGTTTTCTCGGTTCGGCACATTGGTTTCCGTAATAATTACCACCCCTGGATCAACGAGTTGTAACAGTTCTCGCATGAGCCGGATCAAGGCGTGAGTTTCGGGTAAATGGATACAGGATGACCCGATGCATTTCCACAAATATCCCACGGCATCCAGTCGGATATAGTTAGCGCCAATATTGACAACATAAAATAACAGAATTTTGACATACTCTACCAACAGATCAGGATTAGCAAAATTGACATCAATTTGGTCGTCGCTAAACGTCGCCCAGACGTGTTTCTCGCCGTTTACGGTATCCACTTTGACCAATAAAGGGCTACTCCGGGGACGCACCACTTGCGATAAATCAGTCGTTGGGTCAACGTCAATAAAATAATTACATCCTGGTTTAAGTCCCTGTTTAAACTGTTCAAACCAGGCATTTTTACTGGAAACATGATTGAGGACTAAATCCAGCATCAAATCAAAGGGTTGGGCAATGGATTTGATATCTTCCCAGGAACCCAATTCTGGATTAACTTGCAGATAATCAATGATGGCAAATCCATCATCGGAACTGTAGGGACAAACGGGTAAAATATGAACGCCAGTTATTGTATCCTGAAGATAGTGTTCGAGAAACTGTTTCAGTGTCACCAAGGGTTTTTGATCACCCTGACGATAGATGCTGTCGCCATAGGTAATCAGTAGTATCTGCTGTTCATTCCACTTATCGGGATTTTCCTCTCCTGAATCGGAACAGTGGGGGTGCAGCAACTGCAATAAGTGAGCCGCTAGTTGCTCAATATCTGCCTCTGGATAGATGACTTCTAGTAGCGGCTTGATGCGTGACTCAAACGAGTTGACCAGTTGGTTTGACGGTGACATAACGTTCAAACAGATCATTGGGAAATAGTTTGTCGGGAGGATATCAGACTGAGTAAAGTTCAATTTTTCCCGACACCCGACACCCGACACCCTACACCCTACACCCAGTAGTACCTTCAAGTTCCTTGTCACCCCCTCAGGTTTATGGCACTAAAGTGCCTACTACGAACCTACGAACCCTGTTCCCTGTTTCCAGTTTGTATAGATTATCACAGCATAATTTTCAAATTAATTGAATAATCAAACGGTTGTGCAGAGGTGTCATCAGTCTGATGGACTATAAGCAAGAATTGATCACAACGATTCATGACTTTGGCTGTAATCTGGATGCGCTTGTAACCCGATTGACCCGCTTCAGTGAAGAATCTCCTACGGCGGTTTTAATTCCAGCGCTCTACGAGGAACTCAAACGACCCGCGTTAACTACAATTCGCGATCATCTCGCTACTTGCGAGTTTGTCAAGACGGTTATCGTTTGTGTGAATGCGCCAACGGTAACTGATTATGCCAAAACCTTACAATTTTTTCAAACCCTACCGCAAAAAACCCTAATTATTTGGGAAAATGGTCCACGAGTTACTCAGCTTTTAGCCGATGTGCGGGAGAGGGGGGTGGATTTACTGAAGTTTAAGGGAAAGGGGTTAGCGGTTTGGTTAGGGTTAGGCGTTGCGTCTCTGAGTGCTGATGCGATCGCACTCCATGATGCTGATATTATTACCTATGACTGCTCCTATCCACTAAAACTGCTGTATCCCTTGCTAGATAAGGAATTCGGCATTGACTTTAATAAAGCCTACTATACCCGTTTAGGCAATTATCCCCAGAGTTTTCATGGGCGAGTGGTGCGTTTGTTTATTGCGCCGTTACTTAATGTGTTAAGGGAGGTGTTCGGCGAAAAGAACTACTTACGCTACCTGAGTGCTTATCGTTACCCTTTAGCTGGTGAATTTGCCTTGACTAGCGATTTAGCCCTACACACGCGCATTCCGGCAAATTGGGGTTTAGAAATTGGCTTACTTGCCGAAGTCTATCGCAGTATGCCATCCAAACGCATTGCTCAAGTCGATTTAGGTATTTTTGACCACAAACATCAACCCTTAGGTGAAGATGTGAATTCGGGGTTGCAAAAAATGTGTCGCGATATTTTCCGTTCCATCCTGCGAACCTTAACCGAAACTGAACAGGTGGTGATTACGATGGAGCATATCCATGCGCTGCGCGTCAAATTCCGCCGGGAAGCTCAAAGCTTCACTCGTAAGTATTTTATCGATGCTCGCTTCAATGATTTATTGTATGATCGCCACCAAGAAGAAATAGCGATCGAATGTTTTGAACAGGTTATTTCGCACGCAGGTGAACAGTATTTTAATGATCCAGTAGGCGCTCAGATTCCAGATTGGACAAGAGCATTAGCGGTTATGCCTGATCTGCGCGAACGACTCATCTATTGTGTTCAACAGGATGTTGCTCAAGTTACCGCCCAAGTTTTAGCGTCAACCCTGACACCGAAGATGGTAAATCCCTTGCATCTGGAGTCGTCAGGATTGCCAGCAGAAACCATGGGATTGAAAAACGACGCCGGAATTCCTATATCTCGATAATATAGATCTGTAGATAGTTTCATTACTTTTTCTGCTTCTTCTGCTTCTTCTGCTTCTTCTGCTTCTCCTCTTTCTGGTGTTGGACTTCGATGACGGTGTGTACATTCCCCCGTGGGGCAAAATTGCCTTTGATAGTGACTTCTAAAGGATCACAGGCTTCTACAAAGTCATCAAAAATCTGATTAACGGATTCTTCGTGAGAAATGTAGCGATCGCGGAAACTATTGATATACAGTTTAATCGCTTTGAGTTCTACCACCCGCTCATTGGGAATGTAGCGGATATGGATGGTGGCAAAGTCAGGATAGCCAGAAAATGGGCATTTACAGGTAAACTCTGGCAACGTGATATCGATGTGGTAACGACGCCCAATTCGAGGGTTAGGGAACGTGATTAGCTGTCCTTCAGCAATGGCACGTTCACCATATTTCATCGTCGGTACATCTGAGACAGCAGAGTTCTGAGTTGGTAGATGAGTCATAAGCCGCGAAGAGGATGATTTGTTATTGGGTCACAGGTAGGGAACCTATCGCCGAAATCGCTAAAATGGGTTAAAGTCATCATCGATGGAAGGATTTGATTCCCAGTCTGGGCAATTATCACCATCCCAACCATAGGGATGCATTCCACAGACTAATAAATTTCCGCCATAGACTTGACCGTGGTAATGACGACAACCCATACAAGCTGGATGTCGTTCCGGCGTCGGATCTCCGGGATAGGTAAAGCCCATGTCCGAATCCGTCGTCATATCTATCTCGTCATACTCTAAATAAATCTCAATAATGGGTTCAAAGATATCCTCTAAGCACTTATCTATTTCGGCACCAATGGTATTTTGCCACTCTTCAGCAAAGTCTTCGATGATGTCCGCGACTTCCACGACAACCTCATCGACGACATCTACCAATGATTCCAGGGATTCCAAAAAACTTTTAGACCACTCATCCATAAGGGAACGGATAGTAAAAACTTCTCCTCGTTTGGCAAATCCTCGCTTAGCTAGAGATCAGGTCATGGCTAAGGGGGTGTTTGTTTAGGATAGTACAACCATAGCTAATTGTGAGGGATTGAGTCGAATCCTTTGTACTGACTACAACAGCCAAGCACGTTAGATTAAGCTGTCGTGTATTAAATTTGCACGTTTTCACTTAATTTAAATGGAGGGACTGATTCTCTCCCTGTTTCCAGACGTGCCATGGCACGTCTCTACATGGCTCTATTATTCACGCTTGAGCCGACGCAGTTCCTCTTGCATCGCCTGAACCTGTTGGCGCATAGCGTCAATATTCTGCTCTTCGCCAGCGGTTTGCTCCTCGTCGTCGGAAATAATTTCAATCCGGCGGGGTTCAGTTCCCGTTTTCTCAGGTTGCGGAGGTTGAGCCGATTGCTGCTGCTGTTGAGCTTGTTGCACCATATCATCAACCATCTTGCGAGCTTCTTCAGTGGTCATTTCACCACGAGCCACCAGTTCATCCGCCAGCTTTTGAGCTTGAGTTCGCAGTTCCCCGATTGTTCCCCCAGCTTTCTCACTAGCATACGAGGCTAAACCAACGCCCAGATAAAACGCTTTTTGAAACAGATTTCCCAAGTCCGCCATAATAACTGATGCTCCTTTAAGTACGCAAGAACTCTTTTCTAGGATACGAGTGACGCTGGCAAACTGCCTACTTCTATAGTGTATAGAGAAACATGGGGGGATGGGAAAGGATGCAGCTTACGCCAACAACTCATCCACAGACACCGTAAAACCCTGTAAAGCTTTCTGTGTCTTCACCTGTTGACCCGATGTAAACATCAACCCCTGATTTTCCGTCATCACCATCACCCAGCGACTCTCCGGAAACACCAGCCAAACTTCTTCACCCCCCGACTCTAAATACTCCTGGGCTTTGAGCAACACCGTCTCGGCTATATCCGTTGGCGAAACAATCTCAGCACATAAGGGAAAACTCTGAGGCAATGTAGCTGCATTGCCAAACTGCGCCACCAGTTCCGGGGTCAAATATGCCACATCAGGAGAACGTCCCTGCTTATTGGTGCGACAAGGCACGTCAGTATAAACCTCTCCACCTTGACCACTGGAGTTTTTGTAATCGTCCCAGTAGCGACCTAGCCTCAATTGAATTTTGCCATGTCTGAGTGTCATACCGTTTTTTTCCACCAGTTGACCATTTACCCACTCCATTTTCTCAGGAGGATTGACCATGAAGTCGTCCAGTGAGAACTTGTCTGGGATAAGAGTTGCTGTTCCCATTGTTATTTCCTCGTCCTGATTACGCTTTCGAGTATTTCCCTATTCTAATTTATCCAAAAATAACAACTTTAACCTGGATGGTACGAGCCTTGAGCCGAGAACTAAAGTTCTGGCTTAAAGCTTAAACCCGTTAAAACGGGTTCAAAGATTTATTCAGCAAGCTACATTGATATTTCTGGTTTCTATTTTGGTTCTCGAATGGAACCCATGAATAAAATTGTTCCTGTTTGATTATCGCGAATCGCACAGAAAAAGGGACGATCAACCACCATCTCGAAGGGGGTTTGGGGAATAGCAGCAGAGGTGAGAACCATGCCAACAGAAGTAGCTGCGGCTGCTTCTGTGCCTTCTTCATTCACTTCGACAAAGGTTTTATGTTTGACTTGATTAATTAGAACATCTGCCTCTGTCATATTAGAAAAATCAGCCCGACGATCAAAAGCAACGTCCATCCCCAAGGCTTTTAGGGCTTCGTTGAGTTGAATTTCGTACTCCAATTTAAACCGAGGTAGTACAATCGAGCCATCCCGTTTACGGAACTGATTCATCCATTGTTGCCAGTTTTCTGGAGTGAGTTGCTGCTCAAAGGTATCTAGACTCACAGTTTCACGGGGAAGAAAGACATAGAAACTTAGGCGTCCTTTACCGTAAGGTAAGCTGATGGCTTGTACGCTATCATCTTCATAATATTGATACTCTCCCGATTGAGACATCATCGGGTGTTGTTTCTGAGTCCCATCGGCTAAATAAAAGGGACGATTTACCGTTTTATCTTTGTCAAATTTCTCCATCCAGTTGCCTTTAAAATAGATGGCATTGATCAAAAATAGAATATCATCGGGTTTGATTTCGCTAATAATTTGCGGTATTTTGCCATTAGTATTTTCCTTGACCCAGTTATTGATGATACGTTTAGCTTCAGGGTTAGCAAAGTCTAGGTCAGTTACTTGAGCCTCGTAGAATTCCTGATTGCGTTGCCGGAAGTCGGGTTTAAATGAAATGTCTTGTCTTCCCCAAAGCGAGTTAGCGATGGAAAGCTGAATATCAGAGTCGGCATTTTCTAAGGTAGTTTTTAAGGCTTCATTTGCCTGGTTAACCTCTGACAGACTCATCCCTTGAAGTTCTAGCGCGTTTGCCATAGCCGCTTGGGTTTCACCACTTGCTCCATTGTAGGTCATGGCTAGCGCGATCGCGATGCTGGTTGGCGAGATAAAAACGTTCTTATTGCTATCTTGCTGAAGAATCTCAGAAAATAATTTAAATCCAAATTTGGTATTGGCTTCAACGATTTGGGTATTCACAGACGGATTAGGTTGCTGTGCGATTAACTCTGGCTTTTGAGGGTTTGGGGCATTTTGGGCATTGATTTTTTGGCTGATTAATCCGGCTAGGAATCCGGCAAAAATGATACCTGCGGTGATAATACCTGTGCGACGGAGTGTCTGTTGATTCATTAGTATACCTCGATAACCCCTGTTCTGTTTAAGGATGACTGATTTGGGTTAGAGGTGTTCCACAGGTTGCGGTTTTGGTAACGAATCAGCAAGAGGAGGCGATTGAAATCGCTGCTACACAAACAAAGTCCGCCTGCGCGGACTGGGTTATAACGGGGGTAGCTAACCCGGATTTAGTATTAACAATGGGAATCCGCTCAATTTGCTTGGACTGCTCTATATTCTCGCCTCTAATGTTACAAATTGATCACATTACTGATATTTTCATCCAAGTGGAACCGAATCATGTCCGCCCGCCATTTCGATTCCTCAATTTCTGCTGAACTAAAGAAGATGTTTTTGCCTGTAATTGTTGGGCAAAAGCTTTATCCTCTCGAATTTGCTGTCTAATTTCTTCTCGATGATCGTGATAATATGCCAAGGCAGCGTACACATCAGCTAAGGTGATGGTTGGATAGTGTGAGATGATCTCATCCGGTGAAAGTCCCATTTGTTCATGCCAGATCACCACATCCTGCACTTTAATCCGATGTCCCGCAATGCGGGGTTTACCGCCACATACACCGGGAGTAATGTCTATATGTTCTGATATTACGGATTCCATTTGTATGTCCGGTAACAAACAAGGAGCATAGTCTTAAATCGTAGCAAAAACAGAGTCGAGCAGGAGAATTTAAAACTCGGTCGGGGCGGGTTTATTCACATCTAGGTGAGGGAATCAATGATAGTTGTGAAACCAGCCCCTACACAGGCGCTATGCGTCAAAACTCTATCGTTCGGGTACTGTCCACCAGGCTAAGCCGTAGGGTTGGGATGCTTCATTCTCCTGTTGGCGATATTGAACCCGGATTTTATAGCGACCTGAAACCGGAACGGGACAGAATATATGTTCCACACTATCCACTTCACTTACAGAAGCACAGGCACTTTTACGGGTATCATTTTCATCAAGAGGTATCAAATAAAGGTCGAGATTATTCAATCCGCGATCGCGAAAACTTTCGCCAACATCATACACCTCATTTCCATTCTCATCATTTAACTCAACGAAACGATCCCACGCCAGTGTCAGCGCCACATAACTATCTGCCTTTAAAGGTTTTTCTAAGACATAATCCTGAAACGATTTAGTCTTAACTGAACTATAATCCCAACCCACAGGCGGTACAGCTTCCGTTGCTCCCCACTGACCGGGACTAAATTGTTGATAGGCGCGGAAAACATTGAGATGTCCTGTCCCCATTTGCATATCTATGGGAATTTTGGCATCAAGATAAGCATCCGATTCTACCCAAGTGTAATTATCTTTGCTCAATAGGGTGCGGCTCATCCCCAGATGCAACCCATCCCCCTCGTCTTGGATTTTGTCAGCGGAGTTTAGTAACACCGCTTTCATCACTTCATGGCGTCTAGCATCGGTAGTCCATTGGGGTTGATTGGCGTTGAGTTGGCGATCGCCAAATTCTTGAATTAGGGCGACTGAGGCGGTAATATGAGGCGCGGCGAAACTTGTCCCACTCACTTCGACAATTTTTCCATCCAGGTCGTAGACTAAAATACGACTTCCTGGTGCGACTAAATTAATCGCACGGCGAGTTCCCTGATTAATTTCCCGTTGAATTAAACGCCGACCAATTCCCTCTGGCAGATCACTCAAGTTGGCAAAGTCTACCTTGGCAAATTGTCCTTGCCTTTGGGTGGTATAGGCAGTGGTAATCCCGTTATAGTGATCGGTGGGAATGGGAATGCCACCTTTGCCTTGGTTGCCTGCAATGACGTAGAGAACATCATGAGTCCGAGCTGACCAATCAATACATTTTGTTAACAGGGCATTGCCATCGAGCGCCGCTTGTGATCCTCTGGCATCCCGTTGCAGGGATTCACCAAAACTGAAGTTAATTGCCCGAACATCACCACTATTTTGCAAGGCAACGTGTTGGGACGACAGGCATTCTTCCGGCTGTCCACTGCGGATTGGGGAACCGACAGCCGAAGCGTAGAGTCTGGCTCCTGGTGCGACTCCGGGTAAGGTTTTATCTTTACTCACCATGACACCCGCCACCATTGCTGCATGGGTATCCACATCCGTATCGGCTTTCGCGGGTCGATCCCGATAAAAAACCCGCTCAAGTGCGATCGCGGGATTCCAAGATACAGCTTTATCGACGCCAAATAAGCCCGGTCTCCCGATTTCCACCTGACCAATGGCGATTTTATCACCTCTCAAGTGGTAGGGGGAAGCATGGAGTCGCAATGCATCAATTCCAGCTTCTCCAATCGAGATCGGTGACGCTAAGATTGGGGTGGTCAGGGTAGAGAGTCCTACACCTCCAATCATCCATCCCAGTTTTTTGATCAGCGACCGCATAGCCAAGGCAGGTTCTCCTAACTTTAAATATAGTTTTGTCGGGGTGGGTTTAGCCACTTCGTATTGCTACTAATGATAACGTTTGTACCCGACCCATCCTTGCCGAGTTTAGAGTTGCAGCGTGGGAGTGGTTCTTATCCGGATTGATACCATTGATGAGGGTGGCTGGGAGACCAGATTTGTCTATGCAGTCAATTATGTCACCGTTTGTTAGGGGATTGCTAAAGACTTTGTTAAGATAAAATCTAACAGAGGACTTAGGAGACTATCACCAGTTATGACCCAAACGCAATCCCAAAAACCCATCGTCGTTGCCCCCTCCATTTTATCCGCAGATTTTAGCCGACTGGGGGAACAAGTACAGGCAGTGGATGCTGCTGGTGCTGACTGGATTCACGTTGATGTGATGGATGGGCGGTTTGTCCCCAATATTACAATCGGTCCTCTAATTGTCAAAGCGTTGCGCCCGGTTACCGAAAAGCCTCTTGATGTCCACTTGATGATTGTGGAACCGGAAAAGTATGTCGAGGATTTTGCCGAAGCTGGGGCGGATATTATTTCGGTTCATGCGGAACATAACGCTTCCCCCCATTTGCACCGCACCCTGACTCAGATTCAAGAATTGGGTAAGCAAGCGGGTGTGGTTCTCAATCCCTCCACCCCGTTAGAGTTGATTGACTATGTGTTAGATGTCTGCGACTTGGTGTTGATTATGAGTGTCAACCCCGGTTTTGGCGGTCAAAGCTTCATTCCTGGCGTACTTCCCAAAATTCGCAAGTTGCGTCAGATCTGCGATGAACGCGGACTCGATCCCTGGATTGAAGTGGATGGTGGACTCAAAGCCGACAACACCTGGCAAGTTTTGGAAGCAGGCGCAAACGCGATCGTTTCTGGTTCTGGTGTGTTTAAGCAGGATGATTACGCGAAAGCGATTACCGGAATTCGCAATAGCAAGCGTCCCGAACCGGAATTAGCCACAGTTTAATCAGAACAGATTAGGTGGAATGGTCTCATTCATTCCCCTGTTTTATGTCAACTTAAGCTGAAAGCCAGAAAAACTCATATCTTGCACCAGTCTCACCAACCGCCTTGGGTTTAACCCAAGGAACCCAAGCGAAAGTCAAAATCGAGTTGACTGGATAAGAATTGTAGTCGTCTTTAGACGACTTGTGCTTTTAGCCAAGAACTTGAGTTCTTGGCGGGTGTCAAGGCTTACTGACTCTCGGTGCAAGATATCAGAAAAACCGATTTGTCGGGGCGGGTTTTACCGATAAAATTTGGCAACAACCGATAACGTAACTAACCCGCCCTGGTTGGGTTCATTTCTTAAACGCTTTTTCCCGATCAGCCATGGAAGCCATAACCTTGCACGTTCCCACCACGGTAACTCTAACCGATGAGCAATTCTATCAGTTGTGCATAGCAAATGAAGAACATCGGATGGAACTAACGGCTGAAGGAGACTTGATTATTATGCCACCAACGGGTGGAGAAAGTGGGATTAGAAATTCGGATTTAAATGCTGATTTGGTCATCTGGAACCGCCAGACTCGACTCGGTTATGTGTTTGATTCCTCGACTATTTTTAAATTACCCAATGGTGCTAAACTATCGCCTGATGTTTCTTGGGTGATTCGAGAACGATGGGAAGCCTTATCTGCGGACGATAGACGGCGATTTCCACCCCTGTGTCCAGACTTTGTGATTGAGTTGCGTTCTGAAACGGATAGTCTACCTCCTCTACAACGCAAAATGGAGGAGTACCTTGCTAATGGTTTACGCCTAGGTTGGTTACTTGATCCCCAAACGCCTTTAGCAGAAATTTACCGTCCTGATCGAGAGGTGGAAACGTTGAATTTCTCCACTCAACAAATTTCTCCCTGTTTATCTGGGGAATCGGTACTTCCCGAATTTATTCTTGATTTGACTTCTATTTTCCATTTTGAGTAAATCGATTTGAGTAATCATACCAACTCCTAATGACGAATGACAAATGACAAATGACAAATGACAAATGTACCAAGTCCCTTATGGAAAAACCGATATAGACTTTGAGTTACCGCCAGAGATGCGGGGGACATTAGCGGTGTCTGAATCCGTCCCACCTCTGAGGGATGTTAAGAGTGCGATCGCGAAAACTCTCTCAACCCCGATCAATTCCCCACCCTTGGACAAATTAGCACATCCAGGCGATCGCGTTTGTATTGTGTTTACGGATATTACTCGCGATAGTCCTGATCAGGTATTGATTCCACCGATATTACAACAATTGAAAAAAGCGGGGGTACGGGACCAAGATATTACCCTATTGTGTGGGATTGGAATGCATCGCCCTAGCACCATGGCGGAAAAGGTGACAAAGTTAGGACAAGCGGTGGTTGATCGGTATCGAGTGATTGACCATGAACCGCAAAACCCGGATCAGTTAGTAGATTTAGGCGTAATTAATGGTATCCCTTTATCGGTTAATAAAATAGCATACCATGCTGATATCCTCATCGCGACTGGAATTGTCGAACCTCATCAATATGCTGGCTATTCGGGTGGGTGTAAAACTGTTGCGGTGGGGGCGGCGGGAGAATCCTTAATTGCCTATAGTCATGGTCCTAAGTTTATTGATAATCCCAACTGTCGCCTGGGTAAACTGGAGGGAAATCCGTTTCAGCAGGCGGTGACAGAGGCGGCGATGCGGGCGGGATTGGGATTTATTATTAATGTGGTTCTGGATGACCAAAAACAGATTGTTTCGGTATTAGCGGGGGAACCCAGAGAAACCCATAAACAATTGGTAGAAAAAGCGAAAACCTTTAATCAAGTCTCAATTGATCAGCAGTACGATGTGGTAATTGGTGGGGTGGGATTTCCAAAAGATGCTAACCTCTATCAAGCCAGTCGTGCAGCGAGTTATCTGTTTTTTGCCCCGACTCCGGTTGTGCATCCAGGCGGTTATTTGATTATCCCCGCCCAATGTCCAGAAGGCGTAGGTGAAGGAGTAGGAGAACAGCGTTTTCTAGCAGCGATGCGAGATATTCCTTCTGTACAACAGATTTTACAGGAAGGGCGTAAACATGGGTATCCACCGGGTCAACAACGTGCGTTTGTTATGGCAAAGGTTTTAGAACAGAATTCGGTGATTATTGTTGGAAGTGATTATCCAGAGGTTGTGGAGGCGTGTAAAATGATTCCAGCCGCGACGATGGATGAGGCGTTAGCGAGGGTAGCTGCTGATTTGGGCAAGGAGTTGGATGTGTTAGTTGTTCCTCATGCGTTGCTGACGTTACCTGTAATTAGTCATCAGTGATTTATCTCAATAAGCTGTCATGCATTTAAATTGGGTATTAGTAGCGAGCAAGATGCAAAGCCTGCGGCATGGCTTCGCTTAACGCACTACAAGGATTGCGCCACTATTGATATTAAGGTTTAAATGCCGAACAGCTTAGACTATGAAATAAATTGTAGGTTGGGTTGACGCTAGGAAACCCAACTAAGTATAGGCTTAAAGCATTGACTTAAAAACAAGGAGAATTATTCGGTGTTATTCCATTTAAATTAGGGGATGTAGCATTAATATTTTCGCTTAAATATATGCAAATTTCACTATTGTTATTGCTTTTAACTACGATATCAGTAGAAACATTCATGAGTATATTGGATAAAATATTTGCCCAAACTTCTGTGTCGTCAGATAATTCAAAATTAATGCCTTGTTCAAAATTATTTTCCATTGTATTATTTTCAATAATTGCTGCTTGAATTATCGCCGTAGAATTCGGAATCGGAATCGGACTCAATGAAAAATCTAATGATGCAAGACGAATGTCAATTCCTTCATCACCATTATTCCTAATTGTATTCTCCGAAATAGTAAGATTTTCGATGATTGTGTTACCTTCCAAACCAATGCCAATGCCGTCACCCCGAGTTGGATTGCTACCGCCATTATTTTCTATTGTATTTCCCTCAATTGTCAAATTGACGATGGGATCGCCGAAAGGAACACCTAAGCCGATTAGGATGGCATCTTCGTAATTATCAAATAATGAATTATCTGAAAGCGTTATATTCACAGAACCTGTATCATTGTTGATCACAATACCTTGTCCACTTGGAGGGATTGGAGATCCAGGCTTAAAACCCATTGTACCAGAAATTGTATTCAGGCTAACTTCAACACTTCCGGTGACATTGTTGAGTAGAATTCCCTGACCCGTAGGGAAATCAAGAGGATTAGTAGGATCAGGATCAGGAGCTTCAACACCAATTATATTGATGATAGTGTTCTGAGATATCGTTACTTCTCCATCCGTATCTGCTAGGTAAATTCCTTCATTAGTTGCCCCTTCAATACGGTTATTTGCTAGGGTAACATTACCAAGGTTGATTCCAGAAATGCCGCTATCATCAGTATTCCGAATTGCAAATCCAGAAATAGCGATCGCGCCTGTAGAATTAAAGAGTTCAATTCCTTGATTTGCCTGAGTAATTTGGCTTCCCTCATTGGCGGCTATATTCACTGTTCCTGTAACATTGCCAACGGATATGCCATTAATGTTATCAAGTGGATTAGTAATCGTGATCGTGCTATTGCTAATATCAACTATACCACTAATCCCGTTAAGAGAGATACCGTTCGTTGATGAATTAATACTGGTAAGGGTGCTATCTGAAATTGTGGCATTATTAATAGTAGTCCCGACTAAAGCAGCACCATTAGTACTATTTACCTCTAATCCGGTTAAATTGATTGTTCCCAAACTTTCAGCGAGTAAGATTCCCGCGTTAGCTGTTGTTGTTGTAATTTGACTTCCTTGATTGGCTGCAATTGTCGCGATTCCTTGGATATTCGTGGCGAGGATAGCGTTACTGGTGGGATTTTCTATCGTGATTGTACTGTCACTGATGTCGAAATTGCCGTTAACTGTGTCTAGATAAATTCCTTCAGTTGCGGAATTGGTACTGGAGAGAGTGCTGTTCGCGATCGCGCCATTATTAATATTCCTTACTTCCACCACTTTCCCTTCTGTACTCTCCACAGTTACGCCGGATAAATTAATCTCACCTGTACTGTCAGTCAGGGAAATTCCGGCTTGATTCCCTTCAGTAGTAATTTGACTTCCTTGATTGGCTGAAATTGTCGCACTTCCCTGGATAGCCGTGGCTAGGATACCGTTACTTGCTGGATTTTCAATTGTAATTGTGCTATCGCTAATCTCGAAATTACCGTTAACTGTGTCTAGATAAATTCCTTCAGTTGCGGAATTGGTACTGGTGAGAGTGCTGTTCGCGATCGCGCCATTATTAATATTACTCACTTCGACAACCGCACCCTCTGTACTTGACACGGTTACACCGGATAAATTAATCTCACCTGTACTTTCAGTTAGGGAAATTCCGGCTTGATTTCCCTGTGTGGTAATCTGACTTCCTGGATTGGCTGAAATTGTCGCGGTTCCCTCGATGGCTGTGGCGAGGATACCGTTACTCGTGGGATTTTCAATCGTGATTGTACTGTCACTGATGTCGAAATTGCCGTTAACTGTGTCTAGATAAATCCCTTCTGTAGCCGAATTTGTACTGGAGAGAGTGCTGTTCGCGATCGCGCTATTATTAATATTCCTTACTTCCACAACCGCACCGCCTGTACTCTCCACGGTTATACCCGATAAATTTATCTCTCCTGTACTTTCAGTGAGGGAAATTCCGGCTTGATTTCCCTGTGTGGTAATTTGACTTCCTGGATTGGCTGAAATTGTCGCGGTTCCTTGGATATTCGTGGCGAGGATACCGTTACTGGTTGGATTTCCAATCATAATTGTGCTATCGCTAATCTCGAAATTACCGTCAACTGTGTCTAGATAAATTCCTTCGGTTGCGGAATTGGTACTGGTGAGAGTGCTGTTCGCGATCGCGCCATTATTAATATTACTCACCTCGACAACCGCACCCTCTGTACTCTCCACAGTTACACCGGATAAATTAATCTCACCGATACTTTCAGTTAGGGAAATTCCGGCTTGATTTCCCTCTGTCGTAATCAGACTTCCTGGATTGGCTGAAATTGTCGCGGTTCCCTCGATAGCTGTGGCTAGGATACCATTACTGGTGGGATTTGTAATCGTAATTGTGCTATCACTGATGTCGAAATTCCCGCTAACTGCGTCTATAGAAATCCCTTCTGTAGCCGAATTGGTACTGGTGAGAGTACTGTTCGCGATCGCAACATCATTAACCGATGTAACACTTAAGCTAGGAACGCCATTTCCCGTGATCGCACTATTGGTAAATGAAATCAAACCGCCCGTATTTTCCAGTAATACCCCAGCTTGACTGGAACTGGTAATCATACTGTCTCGAACTTCCCCATTTTGAATACCCCTGGCAACAATTCCTGGATTGGTTACTCCAGTTATTGTAAATCCGGATAACACCGTATTATTTCCCAACGTTACTGTATCCATAACCTGAGGAAAAACGCCAGCACCGGATAACGGAAGTTGTACGCGCTCAAATTCCACTGTATCCAATTGCTGAATTGGTGCTGTGGACAAAACCTGCACCTGATCAGGAATCGTGAAAGCCGGAATACCAGGATTCGTTCCCGCTTGTACATAAACAATATCATTCCCATCCGATCGCGTCGCGGCTAGGGCTGAATCGACTGTTCCAAACGGTGTTTCAACGGTACCATTTCCGCCACTTGCGCCTAAATTAACGTGCTGAAAGATATACGGTTCACTGGTTTGAGGATTCGTTGCGGCGGTAGTAATATCTTCGCTGAAGAAATCTGATTCTGTTTGACTATCAACCGTGATACTAGAAATCCGTTCCACGCCATCCCCTAAACGGGATAAAATACTAGCATTCCCTGAAGAACGAGTTTTGCCAAAAATCGCCCCCACACTAACAATTACATTAGTGCCAAATATCTGATCCTCTTGCAGCGCTACACCAAAATTTAAACTATCCGTAGGTTGCACTTCCAATCGCATCCGCCAACCCAAACTGGAATCACTCCCTGTAGCGTCATAATAATAAAGTCCACCATACCCTCGTAATCCTCCCCCTTCACCCCATTGCGCCAATCTTGCACCAACTTCCAGATCAAACCCCGTCATGGCGGCTTCAAAGTGGCGCACTTGTCCCCGTTGTCGTTGTCCCTGAACCACTAAAAAATGGTCAGAAAAGAAACGATCTGTCAGTTGAAATCCGGTATCAAATGCTGTTTCATCCACTAAATCGCGAGTATCACCCAGAGGAAAATAACCATTGAGGCGCACATCCCAAACCTCTCCCAAGGTTTCTAATCCCACACCGAGTTGATGGAATGTACTATTTCCCGTATCCCGACGATCAAAACCTAAGTAACCGCCAAAAATTCGATTCAGGGACTGATTATAAAAGCGGTGTCCAAATAAGAGATTACCACCGACATTCGCACTATTATCTAACTGCAATCGTCCCTCTAAAAACGTCAGCGTACTACCGGGATTTTGTAGGAGTGGGAGAAAACTGTCCAAGCGGGTAAAACCATCGTATCCCGCACCGGACGTACTGTAACCAATTCCCCAGCGAGGTTTAATTTGTAGCGTTGTTAAATCTGGAGTGGTAGACGGGGGAGAATCTGGCGTTTGCGCTTGAAGCAGACTTCCCCAAGGAGGGGTGATATTCAGGACATCGGCTTTGGGAAGTGATGGAATCTCCGTTTGGGCTATAGCCGCCGGAATCAAGAGAGGGGTGAAACAGAAGCTAGTCCAGAGTAATCTAACCAAGCTGTTCATACACGCGATCGCCAATGGATTTTTTTTACCTTAACTGATACTCAACAGAAGCACCCCCAATTCCTGACAATGGAATACTGTTTTAAACTAAATTTAGTTTAGTTCTTATGTACTATAGAAAAGGTCAAGCTTGACTCAGGATTAACGGATTTCAACGCCCTAATTTATTAGTAATCCCATCACACCCCCCTGGAATCGTTCGGCGAGACTGTTCACCGCACCAGGAACAGCAGTATTGACGTTGTTCCTCGCCTAACCGTTGTACCCCAGTAAAATTCGCGCCCTCAACCACGGCGCCCGTGTGAATTCCAGTGCGATAATCAGGCAGTTCAGTACGACTGCGGGGACTGGCGGTTTCCACTGATCCATAGAACAAGCGCACACCCTTAAGATCAGAGTTGGACAAATTCGTTTTATAGAGAATCGTGCGAGACAAATTCGCTCCGGCTAAGTCACAATTGCTTAGATCCGCTTGCACCATATTAGCTTCACTTAATTCCGCCCAGCGTAGATCCGTACCTGCCAAATCAGCCCCGGCTAACATAACATTTAGAGCAATAACTCGCACGCCATAAACCCGATCTTCTTGATACCCGCCATAACCATCTAGCATAGGACGTCCTAAATGGCGATCGCGTTTTAAGGGTGTGAGTAATCTGGATTGAGACAAAAACCGTAAAACTTTCGCTTTACCACCAGCGTCTACACTATTGAGAATAGCGGCGGTTCGTCCTTCACAAAACGCCCGTTCTTGGGGCCAATCCTCTAGCAATCCTTCATCGTCTAAAGCCAGGTCACAAATACCCTGAAAATAGGCATCAATGGTTTGCTGCTGGGTAATTGTATTTTGCTGGATCGTGAGATCTTTAGAAATAACATACTGACGCCAAGCGATATAGACAGCGAGAATAGCAATCAGAATTTGCCCTAACGCACCAATCCATTCCGCTAAAGAACCCACCGAATCAAACGCCTTGGTGAATCCGGTTAACGCTGCAATCCCAACGATTGCCAGGATCACACCACAAACCGCAATAACTTGCGATCGCTGCTGGGGAGAGAGAGATTGCTGCAACCATTGTTGTAAGGGTGACCAAATCGCCGACACAGAGAGGAGTAACGTGACAATGACCCCGGCGAGAATCACCCAGTTGTTATCCAGAACTAAGCCAACAATCAAAACCGCGATCGCACTGAGGATGATAATCGAAGGATCAGCCAATGCTTTACGATTAGTAGTCTGTGGATCAGAGAATTGAGTCGGGGACACCACCGACACCTGATCAGAAGCCTGGGATGAGATTGGCTCAGGATTAGGGTGGGTTGACTGGATGGCTGGATTAGACGGAGATGGATCAGACGGGTTGGTCATAGTTTGCCAGTGCAGCAGTGGAAGCAGATACAAAAGATTTTAACGACACTTAATTTTGTACAATCAGGTGGATAGCGATCGCCTGATCGGGTAGGGGCAAATTATGATAATTTGAGTATTTATCAGAAATTGTCTCCATTTGTCCTGTCCACCCTACATCTACTGGGACATTGACTATAAACAAGACGCGCCTATCCTATCGGAAACAGAATGTTTGACTTGGAGTAAACCGCCGTGACCCCAGCTACAGCCTCTACATTAGTAAGCGAAGACCAAGCCTTATCCTTGGTTGATTCCGTGATTCAGCAATCCCAAGCTGAAGGCGTGTTCGTCAGCGTGAGTTCCAGTGAATCTGCTCTCAGCCGCTTCTCAGAAAATCAAATTAGCCAGAATATTAACCGCCATAAATTTACTCTCACCGTTACCAGTTATTTCGGTAAACGCAGCGCATCGGCTTCCACCACAGAATTTTTACCCGATGCAATTACCGATACCATCCAGCGATCCGAAGAATTAGCTCGGATTGCACCCGAAGATCCAGAATGGGTTCCCTTGCTTGAACCCCAAGTCTACGAGTCGCGTGTTCCTGCCTTTGACGACGCCACAGCCACTTTATCACCCTTAGCACGCGGAGAAATGGTACAACAAATCTGTGCTAAGAGTGCTAAAGCTGGAGTGGAAGGTTCTGGACGATTGAGTACTCAAGCCTTTGCTCAAGCCGTGGGGAATTCCCTGGGATTACGCGCCTGCGATCGCGGTACAGAGGCGGAGTTAAGTTTTACGGCTCGAATTGAGGATGGATCGAGTTGGAGTCAACGCACAGCCTTTGCTATTACTCAGTTACCCCTGGATTCCCTGATAGAACCCCTGATTGAGCGGGCATTTGCCGCCCGTAATCCCCGTGAAATTCAACCGGGTGTTTACCCTGTCATCTTTAATAATCCGGCGTTTGCGGATTTACTCCCCTGGGTGATTTTCAATTTAAATGCCCGATCCGCCGATGAAGGGCGATCGTTTATGTCTCGCACCGATGACACAGGTCAACCTGTGGGTAATCGCGTTGGCGAATCCCTATTTAGTCCCTTGGTACAAGTGCAACGCCATCCTGCTCATCCATTGTTGCAGAGAGGAACCTGCTTTAGTGATGGATTGAGCAATCACTACCTAGAGATTATTCAGGATGGAGTGCCTCAAACCTTATCCTATAGTCGCTACTGGGCGAAACAGCAGGGAAAAGAACCAACAGGATCATTATTTCCCATCGTTATGTCTGGATCTGAGCAAAGCCTGAGCGATTTGATTGCTCAAACGGAACGGGGAATCTTGGTTAATCGCGCTTGGTATGTGCGCTATGTCAATCCACGTACCTTAGAGGTGACAGGAATGACCCGTGATGGTACATTCTGGATTGAAGACGGGAAAATTGCTTATCCGATTAAAAATCTGCGATTTAACCAAAGTTTGCCCGATATGTTACGGGATATTGATGCTCTGAGTACGGTACAGCGTTTCGGGGGTCGGGTGATACCAGGGGTACGAGTTAAGGCGTTTAATTTCAGCAGCGTCACAGATAGCGTTTAAACAGTAGGGTGGGCATTGCCCACCTTATCTACGGTTCGGAGATTAAACAGTAGGGTGGGCAATGCCCATCTTACCTACAGTTCGGAGATGAAGCTGCCGTATCAAGTATTACTAAGTTGAGGTGAGATATCGATTAAGCTAATCTCACGTTAATATATCTCCGCTACACCATCATGCGTCTAGAGCAGTTACAAGCTTTTTTAGCCGTTGCTGAGACAGGCAGCTTTCAACAAGCCGCCCGTGAATGCGGTGTTACCCAATCGACGATTAGCCGCCAAATTCAAGCGTTGGAAGCTGAAGTAGGGCTACCCTTGCTCCATCGAACGGCTCGGGCGACATTAACCTTAGGAGGCGATCGCTTTTTATTTCGCGCCCGTAAAATCTGCCATGAATGGAAAACAGCTACCCAAGAATTATCTGACTTGTTAGACGGAAAACAACCTGAACTCTGTGTCGCCGCTATTCACTCCGTCTGCGCCCATTACTTGCCCCCGGTTTTACAGCGTTTTTGTCAGGATTATCCCAACGTGCAACTGCGGGTAACGGCATTAGGGAGCGATCGCGCCCTGAAAGTCTTGAAAGATGGCTTGGTTGATTTAGCGATTGTCATGAATAACCGCTATTTAACCGCCAGCGCCGAAATGGTGACGGAGCAATTGTATGACGAACCCATCGAAGTCTTAATGGCAGCCGATCATCCATTAACAAAATATACCCTAGTGCCTTTGGATGCCCTAACGTGCTATCCCCATGTGATATTTAAAGATGGCTATGGAATGCAGCGATTGGTACAAGATTTGTTCTCCCGGCAAAGTGGCACCCTTAACGCTAGCTTAGAATTAAATTCCCTGGATGCTTTTCGGGGAGTTGTGCGTCAGGGACATTTAATTTCGCTGTTACCCCGATCTGCCTTGGTAGAAGCCCTAAATGATCCGACTCTGGCTGTGCGTTCGATTGCTGCTGCTACTGAAAATGGATCACCTCCGAAACAAACCTTGACCCGGCAAGTGGTGTTAGTCACGACACAAGATCGACTGCAAATCCCGCCGATTCGCGCCTTTTATAACATGGTGCTGGAACTTATGCCTACCTGTCATACAACAGTTCAAGAGACTGTGAGCGTAACTCCCGCGATCGCTCCTTAACAACATTGCGTGAAACAGGGAGGGGATGTAAACGGAAATGTTAAGGGAAATCAATCATTTTTCATACCTTTATCAAATCTTTAAACAGAGACTTACGGGGTTCTACGACATAAGCTGACATGGGGAATTTACCGTTTCCGTAATTTTACGGAGAACAGGCTGATGTGTGAATTGTGTAGGGGCGGGTTTCACGACTATCTTTTCGGTTGCACCCAGATGTAACTAAACCCGCCCAGACGCGCCATGGCGCGTCTCTACATACAATAGTTTGTAGACTTCCTGTGAAAAATCAAATTAATCCATGACAGCTTGGTTAAGGGGGGTTAAGTCAAAAACTGTAACATTTATCACCTATTGCTGAGCGTCAGGGGAAAGTTACCCGCTTTATGAAAACTTAATAAAAAACTCAAGACAAAGTTTATTCTTTCGAGATAGGATAGTAAACAAGCTAGAGTTTTATTAAGTGGATTTTCCTTTCAACTTAATAGGTTTTCTGTCCGAGTTTGCTGCTGGCAATTGCTGCTCTATTCAGTAACAGGATTTGCTGGACGACTTGTTTACATTGACGGGCAGCCGCGTTTGGGTTTCAGTGTGCTTATCCAGTGTTTCCGTAATTCATCGTCATAATTGTGGGCTTGGCTAAAGTCGAACTTTCCTGCCAATTTGAATCGGTTTAACCCCTTAGCCACTCATCGCATCTGATAGATTTTGCCCCTTGGCTGAATCTGTATTTTTACCTGCACTATTCCACAAAATGGTCATCTATGTCTTGGTTTAATTTTTCCTCAAAGAAACGTCCTGCTGCTCAAGGCTTTGCGTCGAAAAAGAAGGGTCAGGAGTTACCGCAAGCTTTTATTTTAGAACCGATTTTAACGCCTAGTGGTTTATTGGATGGCACGGATAATCCCATAGATCTCGTGGATATCGATATCTCGGCTGACCAAATTGCTGATATTGATATCCCGGAGATTGAGGAAGGGTTTGAAACTATTTCAGATAATGATTTAGAGGAGATTGCCTTCGTCACCTCGGTTGAAGGAGAGGAAACCTTAGAAGAGATTCCCTTTGTTACCTCACTGGATGACGCGGCGGAGAGTGAAGCCACGGATGAGGCGCTGACGGACGAAACGCCGTTAAGTGAATCGCTATTAACTGGGTTAGATAGTTCCAGTGTGACCTTTGAATCCGGTGTATTTACGGTTGGACAAACTGGGGAAGTTAGTGTTGATTTCCTCTTTGATGGTGGGGGATATGAAGGTGAACTCGCCGTCTTTAGTTTAGAGGGGATGGAGGAGTTTGAACCGGGTTCGGAGGCGTTTATTCAGGAAGCGGCGTCTCGTGGGTTGAGTGATTCCGAGTTAGGTCATGTTGTGATTAGTGACCAAACAGAAGGGGCGCGGTTCGTTGGCGAATTAGGAGAAAGCGACCAAAATTCTGGAGAGTATTTGGGAGTTCAGACAGTCCAAATGCGTCCAGGGGATGAGTTTGGCTTTATGCTGGTTCCCAATAATACAGTGCAACGGGTGTTTGATAATCCCGATGTGGGAGGGGCGGCGCGTCCCCTATTTTCTATGGCGACAGCGAATCCAGATGATGCATTTCATGTGGGGCAAATTGCTGATGTCACGGGGGATGGAAGTACCTTTGTGATGGAAGATTTGCGGGTGGATACCCAGTCGGATGGGGATTATAACGATGTTATTTTCCAAGTGCGCGGGGCGACGGGTGAAGCCGCGTTGATGGATGAGGTGATTGACTCTGGAAAGGATTGGCGGGAGACGGATTTGGGTCAAGCGTTGATTGATTATGCCGAACCTTATATTACGCCGGATACGCCTGATGATGGCGAACTCTTAACCGATGAATTAGTCGGAGAATCTCCAACCGATGACATCCCAGTCGATGAGGGTGAAATAGTCACCGAACCGACGACTGATGAGTCAACGGATGTTGTTATCGATGAACCTGTTAACACCAGTGAAATTATCACCGAACCCACAACTGAAGAATCAACAAATGTTGTTATCGATGAACCTGTTAACACCAGTGAAATTATCACCGAACCGATAACAGATTCTGCACTCGCTGAACCTGTCCAGTATGAGTTTCCTCCAGAAAATCAGCCGTTAGTCGGCATTATTGATACAGGTTTCAGTG
>NZ_JAVJNP010000040.1:0-64701 GCF_040217205.1 Coleofasciculus sp. A1-SPW-01
GAAAAATAGGGCGTTTCGGCTTTTAGAAGTTAGTTTGACCGAACCGAATTCTGTACGGTTTTTCCCCCTTGTCTTCTTTCCTTCCTTGTCCTCCTTGTCTTGTCCCAACCATAAAATAAAAAACCTACACCTGTCAGGGGGCTGGGGGTGAGGGGTTGAGCTTAAGTTGACACCAATGCACGTCAGTGCGCCCCTACGGTTGCCGTAATTCTATTTAATCAAATTTCGTGTATCAATCTACTGTACTTTATTACAGCGCTTTGCGCTCTCCATAAAGTACAGTAGATCAAAGTCCCCCTTTTTAAGGGGGATTTAGGGGGATCGACAATGTACCGCATAGCAGCGCAAACTGCTGTATAATTACGAATGCGATACCCGAATAGGTGGGTTAAAGAAAGAATCAGCAATCCTATCATTTGTAGAGACGTTCCATAGAAAGTCTCTACTGGGACGCCGTTCCCGAAACCTGACAATTGACTGAATTTTGCCAACCGTCGTGAGGCATTCCATTAGGAACATCAGCCGTCAACACCACATTTCCTTCCGCATCAATAATCCAACCTTGGGCTTCGATAATCTGTTTGGGAGGATAAGAATTAGGAGAATTATTACCGTCTGCTTGTTTTTCTATTTCCTCATATTGTTCCCTGGCTATCACCGTGCCAAAATCATCTTGTACCAAATCAGGACTGAATAAATCCGTTGGGTTTTCAGGTAAACCACCTCGTCCAGTGACAGTAAATTGACTCTGACGATTACTAGCTGCACAGGTTCGGTTAATTTGTCCAGAGGGATCAACCAAAGTGCTGGGGAGTTGAGTCAGTCCGCGACTGGGATCTAAAGATACATCGAGTATAATTTCACCAGAATTGCCAAACTGAGAACTAGCATCAATATCATTAGTGCGATTTCCCTCAATAGCTGGACGTTCTTCAATGCCGAAAATGCCTTCACCTGTAATGGTAATCCGACCCCCATCACCCCGTTCAGCGCTAGCAATAATATCACTGCCGTTAACACCTTCTGGGGGTAGGGCTAACAGAAAAATGGTGGTAATGTCAATATTACCGCCATTGGCATCACCAGAGGCTTTGGCAGAAATTAGGCTTTCATTGGTCATCAGTAAGGTGTCTAAGTTTTGTAGGCTAATATTTGCCCCGCCTTCTACACCACTGATTCCAGTTTCTGCGGTGAGTTGACCTTGGTCTAACTGTAGGGAGTTTGCCTTAATCGTTAGATTTCCGGCTTGTCCAGAGGGACTACTTACGGTTACTGATGCCTCATTATGGACTGACATCTGAGTTGTTTTAACGGTTAAGTTACCTGCTGTTCCACCTTGACTGGCTTCAACCCATAGACCACCTACTCCATGTAAGTCTACAGATTCAGTCGTATTGATGCTTAAACTTCCGGCTGTACCCTTTTGAGTTGATGCTGAAATCAGACTGTTGTTCACGGTTAAGGTGTTTAAGCCTTCTAGGGTAATATTTTCACTAACACCGGATATGTTGGAGGCTGATAGCTGCGAGTCTTCACTTAAGTTTAACTGTTGGCTATTGAGCGTCAAACCCCCAGCTTTACCGCCTTCAGATGTGGCTGCAACGGATAGGCGACTGTTGTTGAGAAATACCGACTCAACCGGATTTTCTCCTACATTAATCCTGACACTTCCGGCTGTTCCTGTTCGGGTGGATGCTGAAATTTCACTATTATTGTTGACTCTTAAAGTATCCAGACCTTCTAAAACAATACCCTGACTCCCAGTAGAGACATTAGATGCCAATATCTGTGAATCATTTTCCAGGTATAACTGTGGGGTACTAATAGTTACGCCTCCAGCAGCAGCCGCTCCTGTAGACTGGGCAACCACACGTCCCTGATTTCTTAGCTGCAAAGATTCTCTGGCATTGATAGTGAGATTACCGCCTGTCCCCTCTGGATGGGGAGAAGCGGTGGAGGCGGATACAGAAGCATCATCAGCAACGGTTAACCTTTGGGTTTCAATCGTCAGGTTGCCTGCAACACCGTTACCAAAGGTTGCTACTGAGAATACACCATTATCGGTGACGAGGATAGAAGACGCTTTTAGGCTGAGTTGACCGCCATTACCTGTGGCACTGTCTGTGACTATGGCATTTATACTACTGGGATTCCTGTTTGGGTCAGTGCCAATCACTTCAATCTTTTCTGTCGCCGTTACAGTTAAATCTCCAGCATCGCCTATGCCACCAGTCAAGGCGGATAAAGTAGCACCATCAACAATACGCAAGCCCTGAGTCGAGATGGTCACATCTCCCCCTTTTCCTGTGGCATTAGGTGCGACATCGGCAAACAAACTACTGGGATTTCCATTTATGGGGGTTGTGCCAACTAACTCAATCTCACTCGCATTGACGTTTAACTCACCCCCATCCCCTGTACCGAAGGTTGCCACAGATATTTGACCTCCCTTGCTCAGTGATAATTCTGCTGTTTCCAGAGTCAAATTCCCACCCCTGCCTGTGGCTTCTGGATTAACTTGCACCGTGATACTACTCGAATTCTCTTGGGGGTCAGACCCAATTACTTCAATTCGGTCAGTGGCTACTACTCGTAACTCCCCAGCATTTCCTTTGCCAAATGTGGTAGCGGATAAAGTAGCACCGTCAACAATACGCAAACCTTGGGTAGAAATAGTTATATCTCCCCCTTTTCCTGTGGCATTAGGTTCGACAGTGGCAAACACACCACCAGGACTCCCATTGATGGGGTTATCGCCAATTAATTCAATCTGGGTAGCATTGACATTTAACTGACCCCCATCCCCTGTGCCGAGGGTTGCCACAGATATTTGACCCCCTTGGCTGACCAATAGTTCTGCTGTCTCCAGGGTTAAATTCCCACCCTTGCCTGTGGCTTCTGGTTCAACTTGCGCCCGGATACTACTGGCATTCTCTTGGCGGTCAGACCCAATTACTTCAATTCGGTCAGTGGCTACTACTCGTAACTCCCCAGCATTCCCTTTGCCAAATGTGGTGGTGTTCAAAGTAGCACCGTCAACAAGGCGCAAGCCCTGGGTATCGATGGTCATATCTCCCCCATTTCCTGTGGCATTAGCACCGACAGAGGCAAACAAGGCACTGGGACTCCCATTAATTGGGTTTGTGCCAATTAACTCAATCTCACTCGCATTGACGTTTAACTCACCCCCATCCCCTGTACCGAAGGTTGCCACAGATATTTGACCCCCTTGGCTGACCAATAGTTCTGCTGTCTCCAGGCTTAAATTCCCGCCCTTGCCTGTAGCATTAGCATTAACTTGTGCCCGGATACTACTGGAATTCTCTTGGCGGTCATACCCAATCACTTCAATTCGGTCAGTAGCTACTACCCGTAAATCCCCAGCATTCCCTTTGCCATAAGTGGTAGCGTCTAAAATAGCACCGTCAATAATTCCTAAGTCCTGGGTTTGCAGGATAACATCTCCTCCATTTCCTGTGGCATTAGCACCGACACTGGCAAACAAGCCACTGGATAAGCCATTTATGGGGTTTGTGCCAATTAACTCAATTCGGTCAGTAGCCACCACCCGTAACTCTCCTGCATTCCCTTTGCCAAATGTGGTGGCGTTTAAAATAGCACCATCAATGAGGCGCAAGCCTTGGGTAGAAATAGTCACATCTCCCCCATTTCCCGTGGCATTAGGTGCGACATAGGCAAACAAGCCACTGGATAAGCCATTTATGGGGTTTGTGCCAATTAACTCAATCTCAGCAGCATTAACGTTTAACTCACCCCCATTCCCTGTACCGAAGGTAGACACATCTATCTGACCCCCTTGGCTGACTAATAGTTCTCTACTCTCCAAGGTCAAATTCCCGCCCTTGCCTGTGGCATTAGGATTAACTCGCGCATCAATACGAGTGGAATTCCCGTCAAGGTCATACCCCATCACTTCAATGCGGTCAGTAGCAACCACCTTTAACTTCCCAGCATCCCCTTGTCCATAAGTGGTTGCGGATAAATTAGCACCGTCAATGAGACGCAAACCTTGGGTAGAAATAGTCACATCTCCCCCATTTCCTCTAGCATTAGAGCCAACTTGACCAAACAAGCCACTAGGACTCCCATCGATTGGGTCAGTGCCAATTAACTCAATTTGTGTAGCATTAACGTTTAACTCACCCCCATCCCCTGTACCAAAGGTAGACACCCCTATCTGACCCCCTTGGCTGACTAATAGTTCTCTACTCTCCAAGGTCAAATTTCCGCCCTTACCTGTGGCATTAGAATTAACTTGCGCTCGGATACTACTGGAATTCCCTTGGGGGTTAGACCCAATAACTTCAATGCGGTCAGTAGCAACCACCTGTAACTCCCCAGCATCTCCTTCTCCATACGTGGAGGCGGATAAAGCAGCACCGTCAATGAGGCGCAAGCCCTGGGTAGAAATAGTCAAATCTCCCCCATTTCCTCTGGCATTAGAACGGACATCGGCAAACAAACCACTGGGAATCCCATTGATGGGATTTGCGCCAATTAACTCAATCTGGGTAGCATTAACGTTTAACTCACCCCCATTCCCTGTACCGAAGGTAGACACAATCAGTTGAGAGCCATCGCGGACAAGCAACTCTCCGGTTTCCACAGTCAAATTACCCGCATCGCCTGCACCCAATGTAGCTGTTGAAACCACCGCTCCTTCTTTTAATAAAACTGACCCCGATTGGATACGAGTATCACCCCCCGCACCGACACCAGGGGTTTCACTAACGATAAAGCCACCTGTCAGAGAAACAATATCGTTGGCAATCAAAGTAATATTTCCTGCATTTCCAGAGGTGGAGGATGAGTCAATTTGGTTGGTGATCTTGATAGCGCCGCGAGAGTCGATAATTACTGAACCAGCGTTACCTGTAAAAACAAAGTCATTAGTCAAAATACTGCTAACTTCAATGTCTCCTGATAAAGAAGGATTGGGTTGATATTGATTAGTCAAAAAGACAACCCCATTGGCAGCATCTACAAAAACTTCGCCTATGGCAATATCTGCACTATCTGGAATATCATCAAAATTTCCACTAACATCAAAAAAATTGTTTCCTGTTAGTCCAATAGGACTACCAACCACATTGGGATCTAATCCTGCTCTCACATCCAACGTTGGCTGTACTTTCCCATTAATTGCCAGAACCGTACCATCGGAGAGGGTAACATTCTCCCTAATACCCTCGGTTGGATCAGTTGCGGTAATCGTCACTGTACCAATAGCTACCCATCCCCCAGCAAAAATGTGTAAGGATGCTCCTGTGTAGCGATTGAGCAACACATCGCCGAGGGCGCGAATAACTGGGTCTTCAGGGCTTGCCAAATCTCCCAAATTCCCATCTAACTGTTCAATGCGAAAATTGCCCCCACTCCAATAATGTGCATCTCCCCATACTGGGGAAGCACTTCGCAGCACCATATCCTCACCCGAAAACAAGCCACTATCGGGATGATTCAAGGTAAAAATATCAATGGTTTGATTTCCCTGAACTAGCAGGTTTCCTTCTGCTGATACAATAAATGGATGGGTGACACTATCCCGAATTGTTACTGTATCCTGGGCTTTTAAGGTTAAATCTCTCCCGGCGGATAACTGTCCCTGTAAATCCAAATTATCTGCCGCTAAGGTTAAATCTTGTCCGGCATTCAAATTCCCCGCATTCGTAATCCTTCCTCCCGGAGAATTTGCGCCATACTGTAATCCTGGTGTAATATTAATCGTCAATAATGGCGGTGCTTGGGGATTGGTGGCACTAAACTCACTGCCATCGGGAAAGGTAAAACTATTGGCGGTAGAGGCGACAAACGAACCGCTAACATCCAACCTCGCATTCTCGCCAAAAATAATGCCGTTGGGATTAATTAAAAACAGATTAGCCGTGCCATTTGCCCGAATCCACCCATCAATATCCGAGATATTAGCACCCGTTACCCGACCGAAAATATTCTCAATATCCAAGGCATTATTAAAGAATGCCTCACCCCCTATCTGCACGGAAAATTCTTCAAAACTATGAAACAGATTCACTCCCCGAACCGTTCCCCCTTCAATTAGGCAAACTGGACATCCCGTCACCTGAGAATTTACTGGAAGTGTATTATCGGGGACGATTTGAGCTGATGCTGTGGTAACATTTGTCCAAAAACTGAGAGCAATGCTGCTAATCAAAAAGGGGTTATTCAAGTGTTTCATGGTTATTTTGCCTTACGATTTTTGTTTTCCATGGCGGGGAAGATTATCTCAATTGAAATCTGCTATCTAACAGGGATTGATGTCCTATTTGCCTAAACTGATATCTCTCTTGAAAAGAATGCAGAAGGTAGAAGGAACAACAATTTTAATCCTGACTTAATATCAAAGGCGCATCGGTAATATCTTCTAAACCAGCCTGTTGCAATAAGTTTTGCCATGCCGATACCACCTCTGGATTATTGGGTTGAGTTTGACGAAGTGCCGCCAGATTGACTAGCGCGTCCTGCCAAATCCCAGCTTCAGCATATACTGCCACTTTATCCAAACCACTCACTTGGTCTAATGAACGTGTCAGCCTTGAATCCGGTGAGACACGGCGGATTAATCCCTCGACAAAGGGATCATTGGGATCACCGACTTGACAGGTCATTGACACTAACCATTTATAGTCCTTTCCTACATCCAATGGGAGCGTAGTTTCCGGTAAACTGATGCGATAAATTCCTGGAGTTTCTGTTAACTCTCTCCGGGCAGTTTCACCAACTTGCTGACCTTCCTCATCTTCTACTCTCAGTTCTAGGACATTAGCAGAGGTTTCAGGAACATAAACCAGAAACGTTGCTTTCTCTGATACAGTCAACTGAAAATTAATCGAAACCGGGGATGGATCTGATTGCTTAAACTCTGGGGTAACTAAAACCGAGGGTACGAGTACCGTGAGTAATTGAGAATTGGTAGCCTCTCCTGCAACAGGTTGATCCTGGGAACATTGTCCATCATTGCGCCTTCCTCCACCTGTGGTGATATCGGGTGCAGGTTGGTCTGGGTTTGGTTTAAAAATGACCCGTTTTGACTGAACGTGAGAGGGCGTTTGGGTCTGTGCCTGTGTTGCAATAAAGAAACTTGGAACTATCCCCAGTTCTAATAACACTGAGGCTGAAATAAGCGCAAGGTATCGAGGGAGTTGAGTCCAAACCATAATTATTTTCTGGTCACAAGTTATCAACAAACTCATCGCTTTGATTGAGCTTGTTTTTGGTGATGAATCATTAATGGTGTCAGGGCTGTATTAGTTATTTACATAACTATATTTCTCTCAAATAAGTTAATTTGAGAAATTCTTCAATTGATGGATTTGGTGAGGGGTCGATTCGTCCGGACAAAGGGGCGAAACTATTTCTAATGATAATTTAAGCTAAAACCCCCTTGACAGTCAAGGTTTCCACATTTAAATATCCTATAAGATCATGTCTAGCTGTATAAGCTGTAATTAAATTGGGTATTAGTAGCGAGCAAGATGCTCACACTACAAGGATTGCGCTATTATTGATATTAAGGTTTAAATGCCGAACAGCTTACCTTTTATACCTGTAGTTATTTAAATGGATTGTAAGATATAGAAATACACCCATTCTAAGCTGGATGGGTTTCCTTTCTACTCTTTTACTTGTCTCCCGTTTCACGTTCCAAAATAGGAGAATAATGCTACCGAAATTGATATACAGCACGGGTCAATTAACTTATAATATTAGCTTATTATAATCACCTCCTGGCATTGTTAACATGAAAAGATTTTTAAAGGTTCCTTCCAGATACATTGAGTTTTACTACAAAAGATTACATAGGTTGTAGTTGGGCTTGACCTAAGCTAACCCAACAGAATATAGGGATAAAGTTCCCTGACTACAAAGGCAATCAAAGCCAATTGCCCAGCAACACAAACGGTGTCCAATAATAAGGATGTCTAAATCTCGACTGCTGCAATAGCGCCACCTGAGCCTGACGCAACGCTTCCGCCTTGGTGACATCGGCTTGTGCCAATTCCTGATAAAATTTCACCATCAACATCGCCGTAGACTGGTCATCCACTGACCATAACGTCGCCAATGTACTCCGCGCCCCCGATCGCACAGCGACTCCCGCTATTCCCAACGCCGCACGCTGATCCCCTGCGGCGGTTTGACAGGCACTCAATACCAGCAATTCAATCGGTTGACGTTCCCTTTCCTCCCGCGCCTGGAGGACTTCTCCTAATTGTTTCACATTGACGCGATCATCCCACGCCAAAATAAAGGTATCTTCAGCATCAGAACTAAACTGCCCATGAGTGGCTAAATGAACCACCGGAAATGGCGCAGCGCTAATCTCTTCTTGCAACGCCGCGCTAGTAAACTGCTGATTCAGTAGCACCTGCGCCGGAATCTCCGCCTGAATCTGCTGTATCTCCGACTCCACACCAGGTAACGCTGGAAAGTTCTGTTTTGCCTCACTTAATCCCCCCACTAACACCTTAATTGGGGTACGGCTTAAGGGTTGAGGTTCCAGGATTTGTAGACTTGGAGTCAGGGCGACACTGTATTTTTCAATCAGATAGTTTTCACCATCATATAATGCTGCCATGGGCAGACTTTTCAGCGAACCATCTAAGGCAAATACTAAAGTTTTAATCTCAGACGCCGCTAACTCCGTCTCAATCGGTTGCACCAACCAATCGTACAATTGAGAAAACAGAGGTAATCGTTCGCGATCGCTCGCTACTCGTCGCAGAGAACGGCGGGTTTGAGCCAGAACCGTTTCTACTTCCGTCTCAGATATATTAGTCGCATAGTGTCGTAGCGGTTGATTCGCTATTGCCACAATCACCTCCAATCGATCCGGTAAAATAATCGGATAAATCACCGCCGCATTCGCATCAACTTGGTCAACGGGTTCTGGTTGCGCTGTCAAACAAGCCTCACGAAAGAAATTATCTAATTCGGCTAACTGTAGCGATTCAATCACCTCACGGGCTTGAACTAAATTCTCCTGGCTAACCGCTTTATTCCCCGGTTGCAATAGTAAACTAACAAGCTGGCGATAAATCGGTTCTACACTTTCTCGAAATGAGAACTGTAACTCCAAATTCGTCGCAACTAAATCATTGCGTAGGGAATTGAGAGAATGAATCGCTTCTTTATAAGCAGCAACAGCACTCTGGATAGCTGAATCATCGGCAATCCCTCGGTCTATCTGGGCTTTCAGCAGTCGCCCTAACTGCCATTGCCACAAATAAGCAATATCAGGAGAATTGACCGATTGTGCCAAAAGTAACGCCTGTTCTGTTAGCGTTTTCGCTTCAGACCATTGTTGAGTATACTCGTAAATCTGACCCAAATAACCCAAGCTGTATGATTCCGCTCGTTGATCGCCTAATTCCTTTGCTTGCTGAATTCCGATAGTCAGAATTTGAGCGACTGCTTGTGGATTCAGGGCGGGTTTAGTGTAGAGACGCGCCATGGCGCGTCTGTACAAGGGGGTTGTCTCTGTAAGGTTAGAAGTAAAACCTGCACCGACAATTGTGGATGGGGCGGGTTTAGTTACGTTAGCGGTTTTCTCTGAAAGGTTAGAAGTCAAACCCGCCCCTACAACCTCTGATTCATGACGCCATAGTTTCAGCAGGCTTTGGCTAAAATTAATTCGAGCATAAATACTGCTACGATTTATGGGTAAATTAGCAAATTTGGACTGTATTTTCTCAGCTAATGCTTCTGCATCTGTCCAGTTTTCTAGTTCTATCAATAAACGCAGTTGATTCAATTGTGCCTGTAGCGTTGTTGTTGGTGAAACAGAAGACGCGATCGCGCTTTGATAAAACTCAATTGCCGCCTTCAATTCTCCTTGACTATACGCCGTATTCCCTAAACTCAAAAACGCAGCCGTAATCCCTGAGGATAAGTCTAACTTTTGGGCAATCGCTAAACTTTCCTGCAACACTGTTTCAGATTCTTCCAAGTCACCCACCAAGCGCAACGTATCACCAAAACTCAATAATCCCGCCGCCTTTATCGACGAATCCGGCTGATTTTGCAACCGTTGATTCACTTGTTCTAAAGTCGCCCTAACTCGCGGATAAAACCCCAGAACTCGCAAGGCTTGCGCCTGATTCATCAAGCTACGCACCACCCCAGTTTCATCGCCCACCTGCTGATAGGTTTCTGTCGCCTCTTCCCACGTCTTCAGCGCCTGTTCCGGTTGTCCCTGTGCCAATTGCAGCTTCCCCTGGGTATTCAGCACCTGCGCCAAAACCGTCGTGCGATCGCGACTAGCCGTTTCAGTTTGCAAAAGGTGTAAACTCTTCTCGATTGCCTGATTCGCTGGCGTCCACTGTCCCAACTGCTGATAGGCGAGTGCTAAATTGCTCAGTACCATGGCTTGATTCAGGGAATCCCCAAGACTTGCAAAGAGATCGGCTGCCTGTTGCCAAGCGGTTACAGCGGCAGCAAATTCCCCCGACTGATACCGTTTTTTACCCACTTGCACCAATTCAGCCCCATCGGGGAGAGAAACCTGAACCACGGAAGTATCGGGAATTGCCGCATTCACCTCCAGGATTCCCATTCGGCTGGGGAAATCTTGCCACGCCAATGCAACCGTCAACACCGTAGTCAAACCGACTAAGCCTAGATACTTGAGGAACTGCCTGAATCGTTTTCCTGTAGCACTCATTGGACTATCTGAAATGGAACTATAGCCGTGAATCCAACTTCAGGATACTCCGCTTCCTTGAAAAGGGGGAGAATTCAAAGCCTCTCTCCTCGCAGGAGAGAGGTTTGGAGAGAGGTTCTCCATAAGCTCAGTCAATCCCAAACCCTCCGGATAGAGGAAGAGCGATCGCGGGAAATAAATACAAGACCCACATATCGCCTAATTTTGAAATTTAAGCGATAATGTGGGTTTTACTCAGGGTTCAGCAGGGTGCATCTGCTGTGGCTGGCAGGGTGCATCTGCTTTTCTTAGTTTGCCTGTTCCAGCGCGGTTTTAGGTGTAGCTATGATAAAGATGGTTTGAAGAGTTTGTGAAGCATGGGGGGATGGGGGAGATGGGGGAGATGGGGAAGATAGGGGTGATAGGGGTGATAGGGGGAGATGGGGAAGCTGGGGAAGCTGGGGAAGCTGGGGGAGATAGGGGAGATAGGGGGATGGGTTATTGATAGAAGACTGATTTCCCGGTAATTTCTATATAAAAATATCTAGGTGTAAGCGAGTGAATCACATTCCCCCTATTGATCTGGCACGACAGTATAAACACATTGAAAACCAAGTCAGTGTAGCTGTTCAGGAGATTCTCACCTCCGGACGTTACGTTGGTGGGCTTGCGGTTCAAGGCTTTGAGGAGCAATTTGCGGCGTACATGAATACCAGCGAATGTGTCGCCTGTAACTCCGGCACAGACGCTTTGTATCTGGCACTGCGAGCCTTACAGATTGGACAAGGGGATGAGGTGATTACCACGCCCTTCACGTTTATCGCCACGGCGGAAGTGATTACCCGGGTGGGGGCGACACCTATTTTTGTGGACATTGATCCCCATACCTTTAATCTTGACGTTAATCAGATTGCGGCGGCGATTACCCCGAAAACGAAGGCGATTCTACCCGTTCATTTGTTTGGACAGCCTGTGGATATGACGGCGATTATGGACATCGCTCAGGCGCAGGGTTTAGCTGTCATTGAAGACTGCGCTCAAGCAACGGGGGCGGAATGGGCAGGACAAAAGGTGGGAAGTATTGGGCATATTGGCTGCTTTAGCTTCTTTCCCACCAAGAATTTAGGGGCTTGTGGGGATGGTGGTGCTGTGATTACCAATGACCCAACCCTAGCGACTACAATCAGAATGTTGCGGGAACATGGAATGCGCGATCGCTACCACCACGAAGCGACAGGGATCAATAGCCGTTTAGATGCACTACAAGCGACCATTTTACAAATCAAATTAGGTTATCTCGATCAATGGAATCAAGCACGCTCTCAGATCGCTGATCGGTATCACCAGTTATTACAACCTCTTCCAGAAATCGTCTTACCTCAAGAAACTTTAGGAAGCCATGCTGTCTGGAATCAGTACACAATTCGTCTAACTCAAGATAGCCGCAGCAGTGACTATCGAGATCACATCCGCCAAAATCTGCAACAGATGGGCATTATTTCGATGGTTTATTACCCTCTACCGTTGCATTTGCAGTCGGTTTATCAGAGCTTAGGGTATCAATTGGGTGATTTTCCAGTTGTTGAGCAAGTGTGTCACCAAGTTTTGTCTCTACCTATATTTCCCGAATTGTCCTTCTCAGAACAGCAGCAGGTTATCTATGGTTTAAAAGATTGCTTGATCAGTGCGGCTGAATGACTCATGGGACAGTAGGTTTAGATAGTATCGTGTCCCTAGGAATGCAATCGCCCGTTGGCACAAAATGCGATCGCACTGTAAAACTAATTTAAATGAGATTATTGAGGAGAGGGCGACCCGAGTCAATTATAGCAACCGCCATAGCGGTTAGGACACATCATTTATGTAGAGACGCGCCATGGCGCGTCTCTACAATGGTGCCGAAAGTCCTAATCGATGTGTCTACTGCTATAAGTAGACGCTTTGTCAATTAGTGCAAGCGGGTCGCCCCTACAGGGATTCGGTCGCCTTGCGCCCAGGGAACAGGTGTTTCTCTTATCTATAACGGGCGCGATTTCCGCCAAGGGCGCGATCGCTCTCCTCTCGATTCATATATTATTAATTTTGTCAATATAATCTGAATAGAAATTTTGGGTAACAGAGGTTGGCATACTACCCATTGTCAACGGTGTCACCTTTACCCAAGGAGAACGTGAAAACTGATAAGCTGTCATGCATTTAAATTGGGAATGGGTAGCGAGCAAGATGCTCGCACTACAAGGCTTTCGCCATTATTGACATTAAGGTTTAAATGCCGAACAGCTTACCATCTTCTATAGCCTGTTTAAAGAGTTCCCCAGTATCTTCTTTGAACTGATTAACCAATCCACAGAACAAGCCGCCACCTACCAATTCACCTCCCGTGAAATCAAACAACTCTCATTTCGAGTTGATGGTTTATTTTTACCCAAGAACGAAGCCTCAAACCAACCCTTCTACCTAGTCGAAGTTCAGTATTGATTTAATCGAAACAATCATCGTTTACAAATTACCACAAAAAAGCCGTCAGGAGATAGAAGCCATGTTAGGGTTAAGTGAACTCAAACAAACCAAAGTGTATCAGGAAGCCAAGCAAGAAGGGTTAACAGAAGGCAGGCAGGAAGGGTTAGAAGAAGGTGAACTCAAAGCCAAGTTAACCGCCATCCCGCGTATGCTCCAGTTTGGGTTAAGCTTGGAGCAAATCGCTCAGTTGCAAGATTTGCCAGTAGACGTTGTCCAACATACGTCCCACTTATTCCATAAGCAAAATGTTGCGGCTTTTGTTGAACTGTTACATCATCAACGCTCACTTTTTTCCCCACAAGACTTAGCGGAATTGGCTTTTTTGATTCAACCGTTACCCGATAAAATAGAAGACTTATCATGCGCTATCGCCCAGTGGTGCAAGCAGGAGGGACATGCTGCACAGCTAATGGCTTGGCGTCAAATCCGATCAGGCTTATTGAGTGCGATGGTAGAGAAGCTCTTGGGGAGGAATTCTGATACTCAGGAAACTCCATCGGTTTCCGTGAACAAAGCCATGGTGCAGAATGCGATTGAGTCAGGAGAGTCATTTGAGTGAGCGATCGCGCCACCACATCCACCTAGGGCAGTAGATTTAGATATTACTGTGTCCCTAGGAATATGATCGCCCGTTGGTGGTTTAAAAGATTGCGTGATCAGTGCGACTCGATAACCGTCGCTATCTCCACGTATTCGCGCAGGATAAACCCGTTATCGTAGTCTGGCGTGACGAGTTAAGTCACAATAAAAAATATCAGCCACCCGGTCAACGGATTAATTTTGTGCGAGTTGTTCTCGTCTACCTCACCCATATTGGTGGATTGTTGACCATCTGTTTCTTGATTCACAGATGGATACCGACTCTCAGGGAACCCCTCTGGGCGACTCTATTCTTGGTGCTGATGGTGGCAGAATGGAATCTGAGCAAAGGGCAAATTGTAGAGCCGAATCCCCCATTCCCTGTCGTCAAACAAATTTGGTATCGCAGTTGCTGGCATTTGGGTTTTGTGCTAGCCGGACTCAGTTATGTCTTGCTAGCCGATGAGATCTTTATTGACCTATTTTTTGTTCCCGCTTCTATGCCACCTTGGGGAATCTTATGGCTGTTAACCCCGTTAAGCTTAACCGACATTGCCAGCCGCAGTACGCGATCGCGCCAAGGCAACAAAGAGGCTAATTCCTTTCCCCGAGAGTCATTCAACGATTCCCTGATTAATCCGTGGTCATCGGTAGACAACACTGAGTTAGACTCAGATTCTACTCCCAATCAGGAGCTAAACTCAAGGCAAATCCAAGTATTTTGGTGGAGTGCGATCGCCTTATTTCTCGTCCAAGGGCTAACCCTATTCCAACCGGATATCAGTCTCATCGGTTTGGGTGTCGCTACTTTCGTGATGTTCATCAATAGCTGCTATCTCAAGCAACCCTTAGCCGCCGCGATCGCGATTGGATTTAGCCTAAGTTTTGGTGCAGTATATCTGGGACAAGGCATTGCCGAATTACCCCCAGTGTCTTCTGCTGATTGGTATTGGGTGGGCGCGATCGCAATTTTCGGATTATGGCTGCTACGTGCTGGCTTAACGCCCCAGTCTAGCAGGCTAGCTCAATTGTACGCTCAAGCCTGCGATCGCTGGGCAATTGCTTTGTCCACTACGGAACTAGGACTACTGACGCTGCAAAGCGCCAATATGTATCTAGAATTCATTCCATCCAGTTGGCAGTACCTGACTGCATCAATGCTCATTGGTGCTGCTATTCTTTACCGATATTGGCATTCTTTTCCCAAATTCAGTATTTACGGCATTAGTTGGGCAATAGAATTGACAATAGCTAATGCGATTGTACTGCTTAATGGTTCATCCTTAATCCTCGGTGCTGCGAACATTATCCTGGCTTATGTAACACTAATTCTCAACCGTTGGTGGTTTGCTCGTTTAGGTGGGGAAGACGGGGAGCATGTAGAGACGTACCCTGGCACGTCTGAAATACGGGAAGGAAATTGGCGGGATGTATTGGAATCTTTACCCTTAGTTTATGCCCTGATTGGCATTAATTTGCGCTTTTCTTATTTCACCCCCTATACAGGGTTGCTCACCCTAGGTGCGGCTTTAACAGGCATTATCCTAGGGCGTCGCCGTCTTCAAGGGAAAGGCATCACCTATCTTTTCCTAGTAGGTATTTCCCTTGCCTGGTACGAGTTGGTAATTTATTCTCTGATTGGCATTAGTTTACGCTTTTTTTATTTCACCCCCTATACGGGATTGCTCACCTTAGGTGCGGCGTTAATCGGTATCAGCGTAGCGTATCACCGTACTCAAGCCAAAGGTATTATCTATCTTTCTCTGGCAGGTATTTCCCTGGCTTGGTATGAACTTGTGATTTATCAGATACTGCAAAGCGATGGGGGAAATCCTGGGAATGGCTTGATTATTTTAGCGTTAGTCACGGCTGTACTCTGCGGTATTTATCGTTCACTCACCTGGTTTTTGCGGTCGCGCGATCAGGCTACATTTTTCCATATCAGCGTCACCCAAATCGAAATTACCGCCCACATTCATTGGGGAATGGGTAGTGTCTTGATGGTTATAGCGGCTGGGATGTCTGTGGGAACCTCCCCTAACCTGATGGAATTCGTTGGACTTATCCTCAGTTTGATCCTCGCTAGTTATGCGTTTTTCCAAGGAAATTTACGAATTCAACAACGCCAGTTTTCGTCCCCATCTCCCCCATCTCCCTCATCTTCCTCATCTTCCCCATCTCCCTCATCTTCCCCATTTTTCCCCAAGTCTCACATCTGGATATACGCCGGATTAACCGAGGTTGTTGCCATTGGTATTTATGCGCGTTTGATATGGACACAGTTAAGCCTATTTGATCCCTGGCGAGCTATAATTGCAAGTCTATTCGCGATCGCTGTTTATCAAACGTCCTGGTGGCGGTGGGGATGGAATGATCAGCCTTGGCAAAGATACGCCACGATATTGCCTCTTTTGAGCATTTTAATCAATCCTCAAACCCTCTCTTCTTTTAATTTATTGGTTCTTGCAGGTTTTTATTCCTGGGTCACCAATCGCCAATCTAATTTACGTTGGACATACTTAAGTTTATTTTTTATCGATTGGGCAATTTGGCGTGTTTTGCAAAGCCAGCAGGTTACTGAACCCTTAGCCTATGCTGCCGTGATTGGTTATTTTTTCCTCTACATCGCCCAAATTGATCCAGAATTAAGATTACCGCAAAAACGGAATTGGCGTCACTACATCCGCTTACTGGGTAGCGGCATAATCTGTTTGGTAGCGTTAGGGTTTCATCAAGACGTTGGACTCATTCCGGGAATTATTAGTCTGATTGCTATTGTGGCTGGATTAGGACTGCAAGTCCGGGCATTTTTAATGGTTGGAACGGTCACATTTATTTTTACAGTATTCTACCAGTTAGTCTATTTGGGTTTTCGCTACCCATTCTCTAAGTGGATTATGCTCATAATTGCTGGCATTATTTTTATCAGCATAACCGCTAACATTGTCAAGCGACGTGAGCCAATTCTTGACCTTGTTCAAGATTGGATCGATCAATGGCGAGAATGGGAGTAGACTAGGTGGGGACAATTAAAGTTAACGCCAGAGATCGTCATAACAGCTTATAATTCCTCAGTACCCCTCCAGATGTCTCTGTCGTGATTGCAATTTATCCAGGCAGCTTCGATCCGATCACTCTAGGACACCTCGATATCATTGAGCGTAGCTGTAAGCTCTTTGAGACTGTCATTGTTGCCGTACTCCGCAACCCGAGTAAATCGCCATTGTTTACAATACAAGAGCGAGTACAACAGATTCGCGGCTGTACCCAGCATCTCTCGAATGTCGAAATCGATAGCTTCACAGGTTTGACTGTGGACTATGCCAAACTCAAGAATGCTCAAGTCTTACTGCGGGGACTACGGGTGCTGTCAGACTTTGAGAAGGAACTCCAGATGGCGCATACCAATCAAACCCTCTGGGATGAAATAGAAACCGTTTTTCTCGCCACGTCTAACGAGTACAGTTTTTTAAGTAGTAGCGTAGTGAAAGAGATTGCCAAATTTGGCGGATCTGTTAACCATCTTGTTCCCCCCCAGGTTGCCCTAGATATTTGCCGATGTTACGCCCAGAGTCATCCCGCATCGAACCCAACCAACTCCCAGAACCCAACCCCCCAGAGAAACGCCTTTCCTCTGGAACCCCCGATGTAGATATCCAGCGAGAACTCACTAAGCTAGAGGAGATGCTGTTTGATAGCCCACACATCCCCTTGACCAAGTACACGTTGATTGATGAAGAAGCGTTCTTAACCCAATTGGATGTAGTGCGGGCGAGTCTACCAGAGGCGTTTGAAAAATCTCAAAAGATTGTTCAGCAAGGGGAAGATATTCTCCTACAAGCGGAAGACTATGCCCAAGAAATCCTAGAAGCCGCTGAACGACAAGCTCAACAGATTCTGGATGACATGGGGATTGTGCAACAAGCAGAACTGGAAGCCAAGCAAATCCGGCAACGGGTTCAGCAAGAGTGTGAAACGCTGCAAGAACAAACCCGGACTGACATTGAACAGATGCGCCGCCAAGCCCAGCAGGAATTGGCACAACTGCGCCAACTCGCACTCGAAGAATGCGAAGACATTCAAAACGGTGCGGATGATTATGCTGATTCTGTACTCAATAGTATCGAGCAACAGCTTACTGACATGCTGAGGGTGATTCGCAATGGACGTCAGCAACTTTACCAGGATGTACCACCCGGACAACCGCAAGATAAAGACGGGATTGGCGGATCTGGGTCTCGTTCATCCTCAGCGTCACCGAAAAAGAAGGGTGGGTAAGGGTTGAGGGTTGCCCCTCTTCCCGTTCCTAAGAACCTTGATGTAGACGAATAAAATTATCATGGAGACTGACCAACCCGTCACCATAGATAACTTTGATTTATGGACTTATTCATACTCGAATCAGGTAAAAGGTTGAATGTAGCCAAATCTTCGTCATTGGAGCAACGACTACTAATAATTCTCCATCTGGACTAAACTGAAGTCCGGGCAAACTAAATGTTTCCGGAACTGTGTAGTCAACTTAGCGGGGCGGTTGGAAACCGCAGCTATACAAACAAAACCCACCTGCGTGGGTTAAAATGTAAGTTCGTTCTAAACGACATCGATTGATGAAACCTAGTCAACCGATACATTGGCACAGACAAGAAGTAAGGTGCGATCGCGAACGTCTTGAATTCGGGTTAACCTATTTGGCGGTAATGATTTAGATGATTTTTCTTTGCCAATACTAGCCCAAAGCTGGGAAATGATTAGGACAAGTAATTTTGTTGATGAAGGGATACCGCTACGGATTTTTTACCCAATCAAACGGTCAATGGAACTCAACTGACTCTATAGGCGCACATTTTTTTCAATTCTAATTCTATTTTTTAGATAATCAGAAAAACGCGGCTTTTGTCAACTCCGTATTTCGGTAAGTACCTAGACATACATTCTGTCCGTTGTACTAATAAATGTTAACAAGCATTAAATCCTTACCTTTCCCCGTTTTCTGCCCGTGAGTTTCCCAATCTCAACTATCAACCTTAATCTTGTCCGATGACTTAAGTTTCTCACCCAAATGGGTGACCTAGAAGCATGAAGTCAGAAAATTTGCCGTCATATCCGGATAGAACTATCACACTATACTAGGATAAATAGTAGTTTAGTGTGATGGTATGAAGGCAAGATACCAATTCCGCATTTATCCCACTCCTGGTCAGCGTCAGTCCTTGACGCGGCTATTTGGGTGTGTGCGGGTTGTATGGAACGATGCCTTAGCCTTGTGCCAGCAGTCAGACAAACTGCCTAAAAATAGCGAACTACAAAAGATATGCATCACCCAAGCTAAGAAAACTGAACAGAGGGAATGGTTGGGACAGGTATCAGCTATCCCTCTCCAGCAGTCGGTCGCAGACTTAGGGGTTGCATTCAAGAACTTTTTCTCATCCCGATTAGGTGAGCGTAAATGTAAAAAGTTTAACCCTCCACGGTTTAAGCGGAAAACCAATCGCCAAACCGCACGATTCACCAGGGGTGGGTTTAAGATCAAAGCAGCTAAAGTCTACCTGGCTAAGATTGGAGAAGTTAAAACCATAAGGTCGCGTCCCCTACCATCTAAACCTAGTTCAGTCACGGTAATCAAGGATTGTGCTGGCAGATACTTTCTCAGCTTTGTGGTTGAGGTAGAACCGGAGATTAGACCTGCTAAGAACCCATCTATCGGAATAGACCTAGGATTGAAAACCTTTGCCTCATGCAGCAATGGTGAGAAAATTGATAGTCCAGATTATTCCCTACTCTACCATAAGCTGAAGCGTTGCCAACGGCGGTTAGCTAAACGGAAAAAGGGAAGCAAACGTCGTGAACATATGCGGGTTAAGGTTGCTAAACTCAATGCCCGGATAAGGGATAAACGTAAGGACTTCCTGCATAAGTTATCCACCAAGGTGGTAGATGAGAACCAAATCACCGCTTTGGAGGATTTGAATGTTGGCGGTATGCTGAAAAACCGCAAGTTAGCACGTGCAATTAGCCAAGCTGGATGGCATGAGTTCCGGTCAATGTGCGAAGCTAAAGCCAACAAGTACAACCGGGATTTTAGGGTGATTAGCCGATGGGAACCCACTAGCCAGATCTGTTCGGAATGTGGTTATCGATGGGGAAAAATAGATCTATCGGTTAGGACAATTGTCTGTGTAAACTGCGGAACTGAACATGACCGGGATGATAACGCCTCGGTCAACATAGAGCGAGTCGGGGTAGGGCATACCCACGACTATAAACGGACAGGGAGTGCGTGTAAGACCTCTTTGAAGGCAGTGCGTGATGAGCTGTCAACCCAACGAGAGTACGTGCAGTTAAAAACTGTTCGACTGGTAGGAAATCCCCCGCGCTTCAGCCGGGGGAGGATGTCAAACGTTCAATTACATTCTGACGAGAGATATATGACACAACCAAGCTTCGGAGTCATCGGTTTAGCTGTGATGGGAGAAAACCTAGCGCTCAATGTGGAAAGTCGCGGGTTTCCAGTGGCGGTGTATAACCGGACTAGCTCAAAAACGGAAGAGTTTATGGCAAAGCGTGCCTCGGATAAAAATGTCACCGCCGCCTATTCCCTGGAAGAGTTTGTCAAAACCTTGGCACGTCCCCGCAAAATCCTGGTTATGGTTAAAGCGGGCAAACCCGTTGATATTGTCATCGATCAACTTAAACCTCTGCTCGAACCGGGCGATATGATTATCGATGGCGGGAACTCCCTCTACGAAGAAACCGAACGCCGCACCAAAGACTTAGAAGCCACGGGACTCGGCTTTGTCGGGATGGGGGTCAGTGGTGGCGAAGAAGGAGCGCTCCATGGTCCTAGCTTGATGCCAGGAGGCACGGATACGGCGTATCAAGAGTTAGAACCGATTTTGACCAAAATCGCTGCTCAGGTGGATGATGGACCCTGTGTCACCTACATTGGTCCTGGGGGTGCAGGTCATTATGTGAAGATGGTGCATAACGGGATTGAGTATGGCGATATGCAGCTCATTGCCGAAGCTTATGATTTGCTCAAACATGGCTTAGGATTGGATCACAAGCAGCTTCATCAGGTGTTTTCCGAATGGAATACAACCGATGAGCTAAATTCCTTTTTAATTGAAATTACGGCGGATATCTTCAAGTACATTGACCCGGATACGAATCAGCCGTTGGTTGATTTGATTTTGGATTCTGCCGGACAAAAGGGAACTGGACGCTGGACGGTGGTTAGTTCTCTGGAATTGGGTGTCCCGATTCCCACGATTTATGCAGCGGTGAATGCGCGGGTGATTTCGTCTTATAAACAGGAACGAGTCGCGGCGGCGAAGGAGCTGATCGGGACGACGGGCAACTATGAGGGAGATAGCCAAGCGTTTATCAATAAAGTCCGTGATGCGCTTTATTGCTCAAAAATGTGTTCCTATGCTCAAGGAATGGCATTGTTGGGTAAGGCTTCGGAGGAGTTTAATTACAACCTGAATTTGGCAGAAACTGCCCGGATTTGGAAAGGGGGTTGTATTATTCGGGCAGGATTCCTGGATAAGATTAAAAATGCCTTCAATGAGAATCCGAAACTGCCGAATTTATTGTTAGCGCCAGAGTTTAAGCAAACGATTCTGGATCGCCAGGATGCATGGCGGGAGGTGCTAGTAGCTTCTAATCAGTTGGGAATCCCGGTTCCAGCGTTTAGTGCGTCATTAGATTACTTCGACAGCTATCGGCGCGATCGCTTACCGCAAAACCTGACCCAAGCCCAGCGCGACTACTTTGGCGCTCATACTTATGAGCGAACCGATAAGGAAGGGGTTTTCCATACCGAATGGGCGCAGTCATAGAGATATGATCCGCGTCGGTTAAAACTGACAGCTTGCACCATTTTTAGTCAGCGCCGACAGCCGCCCGGAGCCCGGAGTTCAAACTCCGGGCTAATAGCTTAAGTCCATTAAAATGGACTACTCCCTTCTCACAATATAATTAGGGCTTGCTGCACAAGATTGACTTTGCCATGAATTGGAACGACATAGGTAGGGGTATTGCTACCCCTAAACCTATCTCAGAAGACACTTATTCTTTAGCTGCCCTTACGGATTGACTCGCTCTCCAGGTGTCCGTCCACCTTCATCGTTGCTACCACCACGGGGTGCAGAGTTACCAGGGTCACCACCTTCTGCACCATTGCCAATCCCTTGGTTGAAGTTGCGGTTCATATTACCCTGCGCTTGGTCATCGTCGTCATCATCGTCATCATCGCCCATGTCGTCATCGTCAACTTCTAAGTCATCATCGATGTCAGTGTCAGTATCATCAAAATCGTTGTCACCATCAGCCGGGAAAGTTGCATTATTATTGACACCGGCAGTATTGTCAGCTTCAAGATCAGCATCATCTGCAACATCACCAAGTTCATCTTGAGAAAGTTGTCGCAGACCCACTAAACCTGGGAAACAACGACTTTGTGGACCAACTAACTTATAGCCAGCAACGACTGAGCCACTACCGGAACCTGATCCAGCACCAGCACCAGCACCTGCGCCTGCACCCGCACCTGAGCCACTACCAGAACCTGCACCAGCACCAGCACCCGCACCTGAGCCACTACCGGAACCAGCACCTGCGCCTGCACCTGCGCCTGAGCCGCTACCGGAACCTGCACCTACGCCCGAACCAGAACCAGCACCTGCACCTGCGCCTGCACCTGCGCCTGAGCCGCTACCGGAACCTGCACCTACGCCCGAACCTGAGCCGCTACCAGAACCAGCACCTGCACCTGAGCCACTACCGGAACCTGCACCTACGCCCGAACCTGAGCCAGCACCTGCGCCGCTACCGGAAGCAGAACCTGCACCGCTACCAGAACCGAAACCACTACCACCACCTGTTGTAACCAAGTAGTATCGATCGCCACCTCGCGCGTGATACTTAACTTTTACCTTCGATCGGAACTGATACTGGCTGCTACTGTTGAAACGAGCTGATTGAGAAATTTGGTAGTTGGTCTGACTACTACTTGATCCGCCGTTGAAGGCTACGTAGTTAGTGTTAAACGTGTTCGCACTCGCACCTGAGCCTGCACCAGCACCAGCGCCAGCACCAGCACCAGCACCAGCACCAGCGCCAGCACCAGCCCTTGCCGATAACCTCGTACCTGCCGAACCACTGCCATTGACAATAAAGGTATCACCACCGCTAAGGGTGTAGTTTATAACTGTGCTACCGCCGCTTTCAACCAAATTGATTGTGGTGTCACCGAAAACGATATCAGTATTGAATGAAATTGGAGAACTCGCACAAACACCGCAAACCAAATTCACATTGTCATCATCGCTGGGATTAGAGTAGGTATACCCACCTTCAATGTCGTTCTCAACATTAAAGCTACTCACTCCAGCCGCAGCGTAGAAATCAAAGCGACCCCGACTCTCTCCCTCTAGTTTAGAATCACCCTGTTCAAATTCAAACTTAACTTTATCTTTGTCGCTATCGCCAAAGCTGCTAAATGCTACACCGTCTGTACCAAAGACAGAGGCGTAGCCAGCTACAGCTCCTTCATCTTTGCCCTCAATTTTGAACTTGTCTAAATCAAGGCTAGTATCAATTGTTCCGTCAGCCTCTATCTCATTAATATCATCAATGGTGATATCAACAAAACCAATGTCTCCCTTAAATTTGAACTTTTCACCGGAAGCGCCTTCGGTTTCAATTTCAAATTTCTTGTTGGCTTCACCTGCAAAACGAAGGCTATCGCTGTCTACACCCACTAAGGTGTAACTTCCGCCAGCTAAGTCTTCCCCTTCAAACTTGAATTTGAGTTTTTCTAGCAGCGAGACTTCAGGAATTGTAACAGTGCTAGAATCTCCCAAAATATAGCTAGATGGGAGATTAATCAGCCCACTATTTAAGTCAGCCTCAAAGTCACCAATTTGTAAATCACCTAAGGTTGCTTCAAACTCAGACTGAGACTGCTGAGATAACGTCGCCTCTACATTTGGCAAGAAAACCAGTGGAGCATCACCCATGACCGCAGGACTCACCAGAGTTCCTGACAAATCTGAGAAGGTTTGGTTAAAGGAACTCAGCTCAAAGTTGAGAACTGTATCAACCTGATTGTAAGGAACGATAATACCTTGTCGTGTATAGGCTATCCCTGTCAGTTTACCTTGGAGGACGCCTGTGTCTCCAGCGTCTGGCGTACCACTTGTATTAACATCGTCAAAACTAGCAGCGCTGGGTTCAAAGCGGGCGGTTGTGGTATTTCCATTGGTGCTTTCGATGCTCAGTTCCTGAATCCCGACATCAAATAGGGTGACACTCCCGCTTGTAGCGTTCATACCGGGAACGAAAAAGGCGGCTTGACCGCCAATTGAACCGCCTGTTACCTCAATACCGTTGGTTGTGGTAGTTTGGCTCGTTGTTGTCGTGGTTGTAGTTTGAGCTTCAGCGCCTGGTGCGATAACTACCGCTAAACCACCAACTATCCCTAAACCAACTATGTAGCGTAGTGATTTGAGAATCATCTTGTTAGACTCCATCTGTATATGAACTAAAGGAACTGAGATATAGGGTTGACTCCGAAACCTAACCCAACAGTTGGCTAGTTGTGATTTAATCCTGAGCAGAGTCAGATCGCGAAGTATGTATCCAGAAGAGGGGATAAAGTACCCAAGACTGGCTTTTCACTGATGTCAACAGACTAAAACAGTAAAAAGATGCAGATTCCTAGTGATTTCGCTAGCCTGTCTGAAGTTCAAGACGCGCCTTAATTAGGAGGGTTCCGTCAAAAAAGTAACTTTACCAGAACTTCATAAAAACTTCTGAAACAGCATTTTAGCGTTGTTATGCATTTCAACTGGGTATTAGTAGCGAGCAAGATGCTCGCACTATAATTTCGCCATTATTGGCATTTCCAAGCATGGAAACCTCTCCTCAGAATCTGGAGAGATGCTTCGCTTCCGTTCCTTCGCTTCGCGAAGAACGAAGCTCAGCATGACGAACACTCCAATTGTGGCTGTGTAGTCGCCAGATGGGGATGCACCCTATCCCAATAACGGTATTCCAGCAACTGCCCCAATCTTCAATTTTGGCTTAGAACGTAAAGGTTGTCCGAATCGCGCCTATGGTAATCGTATCATTGTCATCGTTGTGCAAGGGATTGAATATCACAACGACTCCCGGCGTGATGCTGATATTGTCTGCCACTTGCCAACGATAGAATACTTCCAGGTGAGTCGTCGTATCCGGTTGACCTCCCTCATCGAATGCATTGGGAATGCCATCGGTAGAGAAGAAACCTGGAACGTTCCTGCCTATACCAGCATCATCGGTGATATCACTATCCGTGATTTTTGGTGGCTGACCCACATAAATCCCACCTAAATTCCCTTCACCAAATAAGTCTGGGAAATTCAGGAACGCCATCCAGTTAAACGTCTGCACGTCTCCTGAACCGTTTTCAAAATCCGAATCCGTAAAACCAGCCCAACCTCCAACGGTCAGTTTGGGAATGACACGCCATTCCAAACCAGCACCAAAGGCATTGGTGTTAATCGGTGCCCGCAGGAATCCATTATTGACTTGTTGTAAAGCAACCCGGTCATCCCCAACACCAGTACCCAAAAAGCCATTGGGTGAATAGGAATTGATGTACTGAAGGGATATATCCAGGGTATCTAAGGGTGAGGCAACTAACTGTGCCCCAGCCGTGGTTGTCGTTTGATCTCCACCAAAAATTCCCCCATTTTCTGGCTCATCTGGAAGACTGGACGAGTAAACCCCTTGTAAACTCAGACGAGTTGCAATTTGCCAGTCAAAGCCAATACCACCACTGCCATTGCCGATACTAATGATCGGGTTGCGCTGGGCGAAGCGAGAGAGGGGACCCGAACCTGCACTTTCAATGCGGTTAACACCCCGGAAGACGTTCACTGGGTTAACCCCCTCTGGTCCAACGATTAAGGCAAAACTACTGCCAAAGAGTTGACGATAGTTGAGGTCAGTCAGTCGTAAATCGTTATCGTTGTCTCCTTCATATCCCAGACCAACAAAGTTACCCAAGGGGTCTCTGGTCGCAGGACTGGTGGTACTACCATTCCCAGCTTGGAAGCTGGTGAGTAAAAGCTGACGGGGACTAAATTGGGTGAACAGACTCAACTGGACATTGTTAATCACATTGACATTGGTGTCATCATCGGAAATCTCATTGCCAGCGAGTACAAACTCATCACCACTACGCCCTTGCACCCCTAGAATGGCTTGTCCAAAGATTTTAGTCGTCGTCGAAAACTGATTATCTTCTAAAAGTGCAGTCCGACCTTCTAGGTTATCTACCCGCGCCCCCAGGGTAGCGAGTTCTGCCTCAAACTCCAACACTAACCGCCGCAGACTTTCTAAATCCCCGGTGGGAAAGTCAGTCCGACCCGCGATTAACCGCTCAATTTGCTGCATACAGGCATTCACGCCAGCGGCAAATTCATACCGAGTCATCGCCCGATTGCCACGGAATGTGCCATCTGGATATCCGGCAATACAACCATAGCGTTCTACCAGACTCCGTAGTGCCTCATACGCCCAGTCTCCGGGAGAAACATCTCTTAATTGAGACACACTGGTCACTTGACCCATCGGGTCAGATTCCTCTACCGCTTCAAGGGGATCAACAAACAGCGGATCAGGTACAGTGGGATCACTGCTGTCTTCCATTTCTGGTAAGGCTTGGGCTAAGTCTTGAACTTGGGTTTCCACAAAGGTGTCTTCGGACTCGATTAGAGAATCCGTTGACGTGATCATTCCGACTTCACTGGTGGTGGATACCTCTAGTTCAGTGATGATCTCTGCTTCAGTTCCTGGGGTAGCTATCTCAACCGGAGAATTCACCAGTCCCGTTTCAGTTGACAGAAACAGTCCTGGGTCTACTCCTGACGTTTCAGTCAGCCGAGCCAAATCTGTCGGCTGTTGCTCTGAAGATTCAACAGGCGTTGCTTGCGCGGCAGAGAAGCTGGTCACCCAGCAACCTAAGGTGGCAAACATCAAGGCTGAAGACGCTGTTTTTCCCAAACGTCCATAAGTCGTCATAGTTTTATCACTCCTCAAAAAAACCACACTCGCCCTCGATTTTAGCTATAAAGAAGAGACAACTGTCAATTAGCTCTTTTTTCCTTAATCAAAGCTAAGTTTCCTTTTGTAGAAAGAGAAAAGGGTACGGGGAACAGGAAACGGGGAACAGGAAACAGAAACAAGGAATTGAGGACTTTGACAATTCTTAACCTAGTTAACAAAATTTATGTTCAGGTAATTAAGAGCGGGTTTTACCGATCGCGTTCGGTCGATGTCCGATAACTTGACTAGCGAGAGTCTTTCTAGAGGAACAGGACTATCTGTCAGGTAAGACCTGTCTGTGTACCTCACTTACTTGAAATATCTATACAACGACAGAGAGTCCGGAATTTCCTTAACCCCTTCTTAACCTGAAAGACTCCAACCCAAGTCCCCTCAACTGGCACTCCTGTCCCTTCCCACCTTGAAGTCCGGGGTTTATCGGCGGTTTCCCGATAGACTATTGATGAAAAATAATTATTAACTTAAGTAGGGTTGAGTTGCGGATTGGCTCAGGATTTCTAATCTAACGATCCCCGATCCCCGGAAAATTGTCATAGTTACTTGTCATTTCGTAAACTTATGCCAACCAAATCTCAGAAATAACGCTAAGATCGAATTCATTTAGTTGAGGAATGCAAGGAATGGGTGAAGCAAAACGTCGTAAAACTGCACTTGGAGACAAGTACGGTCAAGAGGCGAGACTCTTCCCCTGGCTCCCAATTAGTAAAAGTCAGGGTGAGCAGTTCGTCAAATTGACGACTAAGGGCGCTTGGATTGGCATCGGCTTACTCGTAGTCTGGTGGCTAACCGTGCGCTTTGTTGGACCGACATTCGGTTGGTGGCAAATCAATTAGCCAATTCCCACCGATGGACTAGGCGGCAATGGTTTCAGATTGAGTATCACCATTGTGACTGCTGATACAACTCATGAGGAATTTGTATCGGATAACTTGAGGATTACCCCCAATGACTTGAGCTACCTAGAGAGCAACTCGTCTGAAGTGGGCTAGAATCGTGGAGCCAGATCATCAAGCTAGAATTGCTCAAATCCCTAACTCTGTTAGTCAATTTGAGGAATCAGCCGAAGACAAGGCTTACTCATATTTTGCACTGACCCCTCCCAAAATAGAGTCTTAAATCCTTAAGTAAAGTATAAAATCTAATATTCGTAGGAAAGGTGTTTGGAGGATTAACGTGTTCATAAGACTTGCAGAGCAACATCGTCAATTTGTACGAGATTTAGTCATGAATCTTCAGGCTTTGGCGATCGTGCTAGAAAACCGAGGCTACTTGGCATCATGCTATACCTGCGGCAATCAAATGAATAGTGCCTCATTCATGGTTAGTCTGGGCGATAGTCACCTGATTCGTTTTTTGGTCTCCGATTACGGGATTACTTGGACGGAAATGCGCGACGATCGCGAACTGATGAAGCTAGAAGGGGCAGAAGCGATTAGCCAACTTCAGGACTTAGCGGATCTGGTCAAATACCAAATTCAACCGTCTGCTGAGGTTCGTTACACTCCAGCGCGATCGCCTGTTAACTCTGAGCGCGAATCGATTGAAATGATTGGTTGAGAGTCAGAGTGTTTGAAACAGCATGGTTTCTCTGTCTCAAGGCAAAATTTCAGGTAACGCTCGGCAAGGGGTTAAATGAGATGGTAAAAATTAATACCCTCTTGCCTATAGCGTTCACCAATGCCAGGTTGGGATATTATACCTCAATCTTCGGCAAAAATGTAACGATGTAATTCACTCTTGTCAGGTTCCGGACTGGTTTGAGCAAACTGTACCGCGTCATTGAGAACCTCTTGAATACGTTTGTCGATCGCCTTGAGTTCTTCTTCGTCGGCGAGATTTTGCTCAGTCAGATAGGCGGTTAACTTTTTTATTGGATCGCGAGTCATCCAAAAGTCCTTCTCTTCTGAGGTGCGAAGTTCATCCGGATCAGCCAGGGAGTGACCTCGGAAGCGATAGGTAAGGGCTTCAATCAAAGTTGGACCTTCACCAGCCCGCGCCCGGGCGACGGCTTCTTGGGCGACGGAGTGTACCGCCAGAACATCCATCCCATCCACTTCAATTCCCGGCATCCCAAAAACACTGGCTTTTTTATAGATTTCCGGCTGGGAGGTTGCCCGTTCGTGTGCCATGCCAATTGCCCATTTATTATTTTCCACCACATAAATAATCGGCAATTTCCACAAGGCTGCCATGTTCAAGCACTCAAAAAACTGACCGTTATTGCAGGCACCATCGCCAAAAAAGCAAGCTGTAACCTGATCAGCATTTGGATCACCCAAGCCGTCACGGTGGTATTTTGACGTAAATGCCGCTCCTGTAGCAACGGGAATCCCCTCAGCGACAAAGGCAAACCCGCCCAAAAGATGATGGGGTTCTGAAAAGAGATGCATCGAACCCCCGCGTCCTTTCGAGCATCCCGTGGCTTTGCCAAATAACTCCGCCATCACCTCCCGTGGGGGAACACCTGCACTGAGAGCATGGACATGATCGCGATAGGTGCTGCATACGTAATCATAATCCCGGCGCATTGCCCGAATCACCCCTGTAGACACGGCTTCTTGACCGTTGTAGAGGTGGACAAAGCCAAACATTTTGCCCCGATAGTACATCTCAGCGCACTTGTCCTCAAACAAGCGCCCTAAAACCATATCTTCGTAAAGCAGTAATCCTTCGTCTCTGGTGATTTGACCGTCTTGAACTTGAAACTTGGGTAACGTCCGTTCCTGAACCATGGCGAATCGAGTATCCTTGCAGGAATACTATACTGGTATTTGCGTGTTTTCAGTGAGGATGGGTGACTATTGTTTAGAATAACTATTATGTTAGGGATTCTATAGGTTAATATACATGAATTCAGTTGTTGCAGCGCTGGGGAAGTGAACCGTGCGAATTCCGCTCGATTACTACCGAATATTAGGATTGCCGATCCAGGCAACACCAGAACAGCTTCAAGTCGCCTATCGCGATCGCACTCTCCAACTTCCGCGTCGGGAATATTCGGAAGTGGCGATCGCGTCTCGCAAGGAGTTGCTGGATGAGGCGTATGCGGTTCTTTCTGACCCGGAACAGCGCTCAAGTTATGATGCTAGTTTTCTGGGGAAAACCTACAACCCAGAATCTAGCCCTTCGTTACCGTTAGAATCAACGGCGACGGATGAAACAACAGCTACGGAGGCGATTGATCCGAATAATCCCAGCCTAGATATCAGCAAGGAACAATTTGTGGGCGCTTTGCTGATTCTGCAAGAACTTGGGGAATATGAACTCGTCTTGCAGTTGGGACAGCCTTACTTACACAGTCGTGACAGCATCAGTTTGGATAAAGGTCACTTGGGTGACCCGCAACTGGTGCGACCTGATATTTTCCTGACCCTGGCACTGGCGTGTTTGGAACTGGGGCGGGAACAATGGCAGCAAGGACGTTACGAAAATGCCGCCTTGTCCCTAGAAACGGGTCAAGAATTACTCCTGAGTGAGGGTTTATTTCCTACGGTGCGGGGCGAAATTCAAGCGGATCTCTATAAGCTGCGTCCCTACCGGATTCTGGAATTATTAGCATTACCCGATGAACAGATTGCCGAACGGCGTAAGGGTTTACAACTGTTGCAAGATATGCTACAGGAGCGGCAAGGAATTGATGGTAGTGGGGATGACCAGTCGGGACTCAGTATTGATGACTTTTTGCGGTTTATTCAGCAGCTACGAGGGTATCTAACAGCCGCTCAACAACAAACCTTGTTTGAGGCAGAAGCCCGCCGCCCTTCAGCCGTCGCCACCTATCTGGCGGTTTATGCTTTGATTGCTAGAGGATTTGCCCAGCGTCAACCGGCTTTAATTGCCCGGGCGAAACAAATGCTAATGCGGTTGGGGCGGCGTCAGGATGTGCATTTAGAACAAGCCGTCTGTGCGCTGCTGTTGGGTCAAACCGAAGAAGCCAGTCATGCGTTGGAACTGAGTCATGAATACGAACCGTTAGCCTTTATTCGGGAACAGTCTCAAGGCGCTCCGGATTTGTTACCGGGATTATGCCTGTATGGAGAACGCTGGCTGCAAAATTCCGTATTTCCCCATTTCCGCGACTTGGCAGAACAAACCGCCTCGTTGAAAGACTATTTTGCTGATGAGCAGGTACAAGCCTATTTAGAGCAGCTACCGGAATCGACGCGAACGGCTAATAATGAATGGTCAGTGACGGCTCAGAAAAAAGCTTACACGACAACAGGCGCATCCACAGGTCGGAGTAACGGTCATTCCCGCGATCGCGAACCAGCAGTTGTGGGTTCATATAGCAGCAGAGAGCGCGATCGGGCAGCTCAGACAGCGAGTTTCGCAGGGGGGAGCGATCGCACTTCGGTATCTGGTGTTTCAACGTTACCCGCCAGCCAACGGGTTGCTTCAGCAACGAGTCGGGTAGGAGAACCTACAACTCAAGCCATTAATTCTTCTGGGGATTCACCAACAAACACGGCGGTTAAATCAGCGCCACCAGGACGTTCCACTAAAGTCCGATCAGAAGCAGAAGCCAGTCGAGTTCGTCCGGTGTCTGGGGTATCCACTCCGTCTGCTGAACCCGGACATCTGGATCAGTCCCCTCCAGGACGCCTGCAACGACTACCGGAACACCGCAAGGCAGCTAAAAACCGACGCTCTATCTTGCTGGTTATTGCTGGAGTAGTGGGTATCGGATTAATCGGGTGGTTGTTAATTGCTTGGATACAAAAAATCCAACAAAGTTTCTCTGCGCCAGCCTTAGAAGGTGAACAGCCCATGGTGGAACTGGCTCAACCTCCGATTCCGATTCCCGAAGCCGATAGTCAGTTAATCGCACCCGGAGGTCCGCTGACTCAAGATACCGCCCAGCAAGTGATTCAAACCTGGCTTTCGACGAAATCGCAAGTGTTCGGACCCGATTATCAAATTGATCGATTGGATCAAATTCTAGTTGATCCAGTTTTGTCGATTTGGCAGCGGCGGGCGCAAACCAATCAGCAACGGAACATTTATACACAGTATAATCACCAGGTTAAAGTAACATCCGTGCAAACGAATCCGGCTAATCCTGAGCAAGCGAAGGTAGAAGCAGCGGTTAAAGAAGAAGCCCGTTTCTATCAAAATGGTGAAATTAATCAGGCGCTTTCATACGATGATAATTTGCGGGTTCAGTATGAGTTGGTGCGTCAAGACGGTCAATGGTTTATTAAGGGTATGGCGGTTAGGTAAAGTATTGTCATTTGTCATTCGTCCTTTGTCATTTGTCATACTTGCTTCTCGTGAAGCAAGCTACGTCCTTTGTTAAGAAAATTCTACTAGATACCCGACTTCTTCAAGAAGTCGGGTATCTTATTTAATATTGCTAACAATCTCTTGAATAATTAGAAACTAAACGTCGTCCGGATTGTGCCTACCCAAATATCATCATTTCCATCATCATGATTGGGATTCAAAATCACATAAGCTCCCGGTGTAATCAGGATATTATCCGTAAGCGGATATTGATACTGTGCCTCAATTAAGAAAGAGGTATCATCATCATCAAGACCACCATCGACATCAGTAAGTTTAGGCGGTATACCTGCAGCAACTGAAAAAGCAGCACCCTCTTTACCTAAGTCAAGGAAAGAGACATTCCCCATCCAAGTCCATAACTCAGCGTTATCCCCTTCTCGGTCACCCGCTTCAGCTTCTGCATTGATGTAACCACCCCAACCAGCAATGTTGATCTTCGGAGCCACCCGCCAGCTACCTTGAATGCCGAAACGTAGAGCAGAAGTGGCAATTTCGCCAACGCCAAATGGTTCTTTTGCCAGTGGACTACCTGTACTACCTGACAAATTGACATCTTCTCCCGGATAGTAGGAATAGCCAAAGGCAAACCCTAAATCTAGTTTTTCTCCCAGGGCGAGATTCAACTGAGAAATAGCGGTGAAGTCTCCATCGAATACGCCATCCTTATCAAGTGGACTGTTACTTTCACCGGTTAAATAACCCAGATCTAAACTCAGGGAATCGCTAAACTGAATATTGGCACCCACGCCTTGTTCAGCATTATTCCGAAAGACAAAAGGATTGCGACGATTGAACCGATTTAAAGCACCCGTACCACTACTTTCAAGAATAGGGTTGTGGATTTCTGCGATGTCATTGAAATCAAAGCCATTAGCACCGACCAAAAGCCGGATTTTATCGCCCAAAGGGAAACGGTAATATAAATCATTGACTGCAACATCATTACCAGAAGCCGCTTCAAACCCTTGACGAGACATTTCTGTTCCTGTCGCTTCATCAAACTCAGGCGTATTTCCGGCTTGTAAGCGAACTCTTAAGCGATCTTCGCCCATAAAGCTGGTATCAAAGTTTAAACGAGTCCGATTACTAAAGGTAAGATTGTCATCAACATCTTCATCGCTATCCGCTTTTTCATCCCCAAAGGCACTCGCCAGGTTAAAAATAACTTCCCCTTTCAGTTTAGTGGTAGTAGAAAACTGATTGTCTTCCAAAAACGCCACGCGCCCTTCCAGGTTATCTACCCGTGCGCCTAAGGTTGCCAATTCCGCTTCAAATTCCTGAATTAACCGCCGCAGGGTTTCTAACTCCGTCTCGTCAAAACCACCCGTGCCAATCAAACGCTCAATTTGGTTTAAACAGGCATTCAAACCTGCGGCAAATTCGTAACGAGTCAGGGCGCGATTTCCGCGATAGGTGCCATCCGGATACCCAGCAATACAACCGTAGCGCTCAACTAAGCTTCGCAGCGCTTCATACGCCCAATCCCCTGGAGACACATCTCGCAGTTGACCCACGCTGGTTACTTGGTCAAGGGATTCAACTCCATTTTCACTACTGTAACGTTGAATTTGTTCTAATAGTTCCCGATTAGAATTAGTATTGGTCGGACTTAAGCCTGGGCTGACATCAGAAGCAATTTGTAGAGGATTAATCTTTACTGGAGTTTCAGATAACTGGCGGTTGAGTTCTGCTGTAGATTCGCGAGTGCTTGCTGTTGGATTAGGAATCTCTGCATCAGCATTGTTAGCAACAAATAGGGAGAGTCCAAGTAGGGCGGAACTGAGTTGCAGTGTTTTCCACACGAGCGTTGATTTCATTGATCCACGTTCCTCACACCGAAATAACGGTTAATGGGAAAACTATACAACACCATTGCAGCTATTAACAATAATTAAGTAGGGTGGGCTGTGCCACGCCAGCCTTAATTCAGTACCATTCCACCTACAATGCTTATTAGTTAATTTTTATCTAAAACAGTTGCTCTGTATCAGGCAACTGATCAAAGGTCTGAAGAATCTTTTGAGTTGATGCAGTCATGAGCTGTAATCCAGCATATATTTAGACCTTAGCATAGGCAATTACGCAAGCGATCGCGCTTATTAATATAAGGTTAGGATTAATCGGGGTACAGCATTGCTGTACCCCTACACCAGATGATTCAATTGTCAACGACAGCCGAGACAGGTTTAGAAACTAAAGACTGTTCGCAGCGTACCGACAAACTGGGTATCATTGTCATCATCATGCTCAGGATTGAAGATGACAAAAGCACCCGGAGTGATGGCGATATTATCAGTGAGTTGATAGCGGTAGAAGGCTTCTAGGTGATAGGACGTGTCGTTATCTTCACGAGCGGCTATATCGTTGTCTGTGGTTTTGGGTGGCATCCCAAATATAAAACCAAGTTTATTACCTTCACCACCAACGTCTAAAAGCGCTAAGTTGACAGCCCAGTTCCAAATATCGGCATCAGATCCTTCGTTAGCACCCGATTCGGCTTCAGCGTCTTGATATCCAATCCAACCACCAACAGAAAACTTGCCAAATAGTGCGTTGGCTTGGATTCCATAGGCATCAACCGAAGTCGCGGTATCGTTGTTACCAAAAGGATTAGATGCGAAGCTACTTCCTGTGCTTCCTGTAACGTTAACTGTACCACCATTGTAGAAGGAGTGCAGATAGGTGGCTGCTAATGAGATATTTTCAGTAGGTGTAAAGGCAATTTGACCTAGGGCTGCATAATTGCCGTCAAATATACCATTTTTGGCGGAAGGATCGCTGCCGCCCCCATCAGCAGGATCGCTGCCGCCCCCATCAACAACGTAACCAGCAGAGAGTGACAAGGCGTCACTGACGTTAAAGGTTGCGGTTATTCCAGGACCTCCTGTTTCAGCGCGATAGATGGGGTTGAAACGCCCAAAGCGTGAGATAGCACCACTACCACTACTAGCAAAGTAAGGATTGATCGGATCGATAACAGTATCTTGATACTCAACTCCCGTAGCGTCTATTTGCACGGAAATTTTTTCACCGAGAGGGAAGCGATACCACAGCTCATCGATGTCAACATCGTTACCGTTATCGCCATCAAACCCTAAGCGGGTCATGTTAGTACCCGTTAAATCCCCGCTAAATGAGCTAATATTGCGGGCTTGCAAACGAGTTCTCAAGCGATCTCTTCCGGTAAAACTCGTCTCCAAGTTCAAGCGCACCCGGTCAGCGAAAATTAGATTCGTTTCATCATCGCTACCAACAGCTTCAGTGGAATCACCGAAGGTGTCAGCCAAGGCAAAGATGACTTCCCCTTTCAACTTGGTTGTTGTTGAGAACTGATTGTCTTCCAAGAACGCCACGCGCCCTTCCAGGTTATCTACCCGCGCACCTAGGGTTGCCAATTCTGCCTCAAACTCCTGAATTAACCGCCGTAGGGTTTCTAAATCAGGAATTTCTCCGCCATCCCCAATTAACCGCTCAATTTGCTGTAAACAGGCATTCAAACCAGCGGCAAATTCATAACGGGTCAAGGCGCGATTGCCCCGATAAGTACCATCTGGATACCCGGCAATACAACCGTAGCGCTCAACTAAACTACGCAGCGCTTCATACGCCCAGTCCCCCGGAGAAACGTCTCGTAACTGACCCACGCTGGTTACTTGGTCAAGAGAGGCAGATCCTTCATTGCCATAGCGCTGGATTTGCTGCAAAATTTCTTGATTAGAGTTAACAGAGGTATCTCCAGCCGCCGGAACGGGTTCAGGGAAGGTACTATCTGCCAGTTGAAATGCGGGACTAACGGTTACGGTGGGTTTAGGCGTCTCCGTTGCTGGGATGGGTTCAGTCAGTGCTGCATCATCTAAAGTGGGACTGATTGATGCTGTCGGTTCAGCGTCCAAATTTATCGCGGCTGTAGACAGATTAGCAGCCGTCTGATGGGAATTTGACTCAGCCGCCGATGCACCAGTAGCGACGAATAAAGAGGCAACCAACAGGACAGGACTTGCCTTTACCGTTTTCCAGAATAGAGTTGACATAATCATAAACAATCCTCACACCTACTTCCATGCCAAAACTGTAAACCAATTGGACTGAATGAGCAATAGCTTTTTTGCGTTTACTCAAAACATATCACTAATTTTACGCTTTAACTGTTACACGTTTTTATCCTCTAAGAAATAGATTCTAAATCAAAGCTGTTGATCTGGATACCACGAAAAGATTAGAATTATTTATCTGAATCAATTAATAGAGAAATGTAGAGATATAGCATATTACATCTCTATTAAGAGTATTTTATGCCATAGTAATTGGTTGGTTATCTAATCGCCGAATTGCGACGACGGCTGGCTTGGGTGGCTCGGTTGTACCTTGATGGGGCCAGTTAGACCCTAAAGGAACATAACGTTCTTGCAGAAATTGTTGCCCATTGAGGGTTTTTATCACAAACTTACGAGTCTCAGTCTGGTTATCCTTGCGGATACCGTATTTTTCTCCTGGATGTTGTATGGCGAGGAATAGGGTTTTTTGATCGGGACTAAAAAAGGGTCCGGTGGTTTCACACTCCATCGGTCCAATGCCAAATAAATAAGCATTACCCGCCATTGTTCCAGAGGTAGGCATACACCAGATTGAATTGTTGCCAAAAATTCCCTGGATATCAGTTTGACTTATGGATTCACCTTGGTCATTGACCCGACTGGTTACGGGCTGATTGTGTTTGGAGGTAGATATATCCGTCACCATCCACACATTGCCATTTTTGTCAAATTCCAGATTATCGGGATTAGAAAATCCAGCACCACCTTCAGCGGGTTCGCCTCCCATGGCAAAGGAGTCCCACCGAAATGTCATCGCGGCGGGATCATCTTGGTCTTCTACCAGACGCAGAATCCAGCCATATTCCCAGGGAGTTTCTCCCTTGGGTCCGGTGAAGACGCGCTTGTCAGGTCCGCCATCTCCCCCTGGACTACCAGAGGTAAAGGCGATATAGAGGGAACCATCAGCCGCCATATCTGTATCTTCCGGACGGGCGGTGGTGGTTGCACCGGCTGCATTGGCGGCAAAGTGGGCGTCGATTAAAATTGCTCCCTGTTTTTCGAGGTCATTCCCTGCGTAGAGATCTCCTAGTGTGGCAAACTGTTGCTTAAACGCTACGGCTTCTGCATCGGTTGTCACCTCAACAATGCCTCCCTGGGGACGTTTGGGTAAGGGGACTAAGCTGCCTTCAACGGTACTGGGTAACACGGGGTTAACTGGGGTAGTGGGTGTTAATGCGATCCAACGTCCTGTCCCATCCGGTTCAAATACCGCCGCGTACAGCATTCCCTCTGCCATTAAACGGGAATTGGTTTTATCGGTTGGATCACTAACGGTGTCTTTACTGACAAACTTATACAGATGACCCCCTCGGCGATCGCATCCTGAATATACCGCTAAGGGTTTCCCAGATACAACCTTAAACGCCACGGCTTCATGACGGAATCGACCCAGCCAAGTGTGCTTTGTCCCATAATCATTGGCATTAGCTGGATCAACTTCCACCATCCACCCATATTTATTCCCAGCTAAGCCAAAAACATTACCTCGTCCATCGACAAAGTAATCGTTAATCACAAAGGGAAGCGCGGCGGGGTCAAAGGACGTACCATCAGCGTAAACGGGTTCTGGTACTTGGTCTTGAAAATTTTCCTCTGCACTCAGTACCGTACCCCAAGGCGTGGTTCCACCCGCACAATTTTGGAATGTCCCAATAATGCGATCGCCTAAGCCATCCTGGTATCCTTGTCCTTGAGCCTTCTGGAAAACCGCCACAGCCGGACCCGTTGCTTTGAGATAGCGATCGTCTTCATAGCCAGAGATGCCAGTAATTCGGCGATCAGCGGTAGAATAGGTTCGCGTCCATGTCCCATCGGCAGTCTTGCTAATTGAAATCACCCCCAAGCCCTGATCAATCAACCCTTCTAAAGAAATCTGTCTAATTTTAGCTTTTAAAGGATCATTATCGGGCAAAGCAAAGGCATTAATCTTACCCTCACTCTTTGCCGCAACCGCTTTAACCTCCTCAAATGGTAATGATTCACCGATGACTTGAGCATAAGTTTGCATCCAGGTGCCACCGCTAATATATTCAAAATTAATGGTCAGGTATCCTTCATTCTGACCTGTTTCGATAAACGATAAATAATCATTGTTATAGCCAAAGCGAGAATCCCCCACCTTGTCTCCCCAAGCGCCGATCACATCGTAGGTAAAACCTTCGGGTAATACTAAATCATCCACCACTTCATAGCGGCTGTAGGCTTCGACTTGTTTCGTTGATGGCACGCGATCGCTTTCTAACGGTAGGGGACCTTTGACGGGTTTAAAACTCAGAGTATCTGGATTCGGGTTAATTTGGGTTAATGAACCAGAACCATTCTGAGCCGGAGAACTACAAGACCCCAGCGCTACTGTTCCTGCACTAGCTCCCATAAATAGCAGAAAATCACGACGTTTGAGAGCCATAGTTCACCCTTCCCTGTTCAGATTTGGGTTTTGTTAGAGGAATATCCTAGATGCGATGCAAGGATATCCTAAAGTGTGCAGGTTATAAAGGGGTAAAGTATTGGTAATCGTTGGGTTAAGCTGCTTTTAATGAACAAGGGTGGGTTTTGTTGTGCCGTTATTGGTGAGGTAGGGCGGGTTTTGTTGTTTAGCTATCGGTGAGGTAGGGCGGGTTTTGTTGTTTAGCTATCGGTGAGGTCGGACAGATTTTATTGTGCCGTTATTGGTGAGGTAGGGCGGGTTTTGTTGTTCCGTTATCGGTGAGGTCGGACAGATTTTATTGTGCCGTTATCGGTGAGGTAGGGCGGGTTTTGTTGTTCAGTTATTGGTGAGGTCGGACAGATTTTATTGTGCCGTTATCGGTGAGGTAGGGCGGGTTTTGTTGTTCCGTTATTGGTAAAAAGCTAGCGTTAGTTCCTAAACCCGCCCCTACAGTTCCTAAACCCGCCCCTACAGTTCCTAAACCCGCCCCTACAGTTCCTAAACCCGCCCCTACAGTTCCTAAACCCGCCCCTACAATTCCTAAACCCGCCCCTACAATCTTCTGCCTTCTGCTTTCTTTTCTAGGAACGATGACCTGTAACAATATAAGTTACCCGTTGACCGATGTTGGTCGCATGATCAGCCATGCGTTCGATATGACGAATCGCCAAGACCAAGAGTACAATTGGCTCAACTACGCCTGGAATATCTCGCTGAAAGGCTAACGTTTGATATAGCTGATCGTAAGCATTATCGACCTTATCATCTAATACTTTAACCGCTTGTCCAGCCGTCGCATCTAAGTCCGCTAATGAGGCTAAACTCGACGCTAGCATCGCTTGGGCATGGTGGGACATCTCTTCAATTTGGGACATACAAGGATGAGGTGGGTAAGCGAATAATTTTACCGAAATTTCTGTTAAATCCTCAGCATAATCACCAATACGTTCCAAATCCCGGATTAACTGCATAAATGCACTAACCAGACGTAGATCTTGTGCCACTGGCGATTGAAGTGTGAGCAGAGAGGCACACTCTATTTCTATATGGCGGTAGTAGCGATCAATTCGTTTCTCAACTGAGGTAATTTCCTGGATTGCCTCCAGATTTTGGTAAAATAGAGCTTGATGACCGAGGCGGAATGAATTTTCCACCAATGCGCCCATCCGCAGTACATCCTGCTCTAAGCGGTTAAGGGCGCGTTTAAAGTGATTGCGATCGCAAGGGCGGTTTGCAGAAGATAGACTCACCTCATTCTAATTTGTGGCTGGATACCTCCTGCATACTGTGGTATGGGCTGGGAGGAAAGCCACACCTCCTAACTCAATTTACTGATACAAAGTGGTGGGTAGAAAGAAGTACAGTTAGTTTTTACCCAATTGCCTAATCGTTTAAGACACCTCCCCTGTACGGAGTCAAATTAGTCTCGCCTATATTGTATATGGGCGAACTTATTGACTTGTCCGAAGACAAATTTAATTATGTCTACTTCTATTGATAGCAGATCAAGGTTAAATTGTAGTAAATTATTCGGCTGGCAAGTGGGGGGTGGTGATTTGTAATTTGTTGATGGTTCATTGGTAATCCTCTCCCCCATCTCCCTCATCTTCCTCATCTCCCTCAAGCCAATTTAAACTCTCGCGTCTCCCCTTCAACCATCTCGTACACCTCACCCTGGAAGCCAATGCAGACAGGTTGGAACCAGCCGCGATCAAACGAAACGGTTATCTTTTCATCCGTAAACCGCAGTGATAACCAATGTCCTCGATAGCGCAATCGCAGGCGTGTATCGGATAGTTCCTGGGGTAGAGACGGATTCAACCACAATACCTGATCGCGAATATCCAACCCTGTATAACACCGTTGCATCAGATCCACCGTTCCCGCCATCGCCCCTAAATGGATGCCTTCAGGTGTTGTACCTCCCTGAATGTCATCAATGTCGCTATGGAGAGCCTCTTTAAAGAATTTCCAAGCTTTTTCTCGGTCAGATCGGGATAACACCCAGGAATGCACCATCCGGCTGAGTGTGGAACCGTGGGAGGTTCGCTGCATGTAATAGTTGATATTGCGGGGAATGGTTTCCGCATCGAAGGGGTAGCCTAGATGTTCAAACAGATCCTGCAACGTCTCCGACGAGAACAGATAGAACAACATCAGTACATCCGCCTGCTTGCTGGCTTTGTAACGATTCGCATCGTCGTCTTCCGCCTCTAAGATGCGATCAAGGCGCTGGATGTCCCCGTATTTTTCCCGATAACCTTCCCAGTCAAATTCCTTGAGATTCTCATACCCCTCAAATTGGCTAATGATTCCCTGATCATGGAACGGCACAAACATCTTACGACTAATTTCCTCCCAGCGAACCAGTTCTTCGTCCTCAATGTCCAGAACCTCGGTCAACTCTTCGCGGCGCTTTTCGTCGAGCAACTGTAACACGCCACTAGCACAACGTAATACCCATGCCGCCATCACGTTGGTGTAAGCGTTATTATTTAATCCCGGCGTATCCGTATCGGGATAATGGGTGTGGAATTCATCGGGACCCATAACACTACGGATCTCATAGCGATCGCATGTCCTGAGACAGGGTAGCGGCTTCGGGACGTTGTACAATCGGCGTCAGCGTACCATCATAATCGGTAAATAATGCCAATTGGCGATCGCGCAGCCGATTCTCTATTGAACCAATCTGTTCCAGCGCCGAGGGGAGGGATTGAGTCGTTTTCTCTGGCGTTACCGAAATATCCCGTAAATCGCGAACCACGACATCCGCACCATGGTGGCGTAAGGCGTCACCACCACCATCGCGCACCACACCGACGACTAAACCAAATTGTCCCGCTTTTCCCGCTTTCACACCAGATATCGCATCTTCGACTGCGATCGCATTTTCCGGTTCCACAGCAAGTTCACGGGCGGCTTGTAAAAAGATATCGGGTGCTATCAATCGGAAAACTTGTAGGGGCGGGTTTAGCCAAAATATTGAGGGAAAATCCGATAACTTCCATACAAAACCCGCCCTTCTCCAGCATGGCGGTGGGTTGCTTCTCTGTGAGAGTCAACCGTTTGCCATTGGAGTTGATTTAAGCTTGTGATTACGCGATTAACGTTGAGATCCCCCTAAATCCCCCTTAAAAAGGGGGACTTTGAGTAATTGATTCATTGAAAGGGGGACTTTGATTCATTTTTTATTGTCCCCTGAAATATAGCCTTACCAAGGCAGGTTAGGACATTCCTAAAGTTCTCTCTTGCCTGTTATCAGGTCATTACTGGGATTGACTGATGTCCTAACGTGTCTGCGTAGTGCTATAACTGGGCTTACAGCGCTTTTCACGTTTATGGAATACAAAATTGTATCGGCTTGCTTTTCAGCGCAATCATCGTCTGTAGTCTATTAACTTGAAAACTGCTGTAATTTCTGGTTCACTTCTGACAAAGGGTAAAATGTCTTGTTCCCCCCTTTTGAAGGGGGGCTAGGGGGGATCTCTTATTACCGTGTTTGGCGACAACTAAACAGTATAATCGCACCAGCTTTGCCACAATAGACTCACCCTTCCATCAATCGCTGAATCTGGGCAATAATCTCCTGCTGCGTTGCTTCATGCGCCCAGTGTCATGCCATGACGATAATCCTTTTTAAACGCAGAGTACGCAGAGGTTTCCGCAGAGGTACGCAGAGGGATTGAACGTATTAGAGCGAAGGTTTTATAAAGTAGAGGGGAGAAGATAAGATAAAACAATAGTATGAATTACCTGTTCCCTAACGAATGACAAATGACAAATGACAAATGACAAATGACAAATGACAAATGACAAATAACTAATTACAAGGCAATTGAATCTGTAACCAAGCTCCCCCAGTTTCCGGGTGATTTTTAGCATTCACAGTGCCACCGTGAGCCTGAACAATTTGCTGAACAATTGCTAAACCTAAACCACTCCCACTACTGCGCCCCAATGTAGTTACATTCTCAGACGTCGGTTGTCGATATCGCGAAGCATCTCCTCGATAAAGTCGCTCAAATACACGAGGTAAATCATTCCCTGAAAACCCCGCACCTTCGTCAATAATATCGATTTGCATCAGCGCTTTTTCCATTGGATCAGCCTGTGTTGAAGTGGTTACCTCAACTCGAATCAATCCTTCCGGGGGACTATGCTTAATACTGTTATCTAATAAATTCAAAAAAACTTGGATCAGTCGAGACTCATCAGCTTTAATCGGTAAAGTATCGGGTCCACGATAGGCAAGATGCAAGTCTTTTTGCTCTGCCAAAGGTTCCAATAGTTGCCAAGCTGACTGAATTAAAGAGTTTAGGTCGAGGGATTTATAGGTAAGACTCTTGTTCGGATCTTGTTCAAGATGGCTGAGTTCTAGCCAATTTTGAATCAGGTCAATTAACCGATTAATTTCTTGCAGGAGTTGATTAACCCAACGGCTTTCTGGCGGGTTAACCCGTCCTTGCAACGCTTCTGCAACTAAGCGAATCGACGTGAGTGGGGTTCTCAATTCGTGCGCTAAATCAGACACCCACTGATTGCGAGATTCCGAGAGTTCAATTAAAGGTTGTCGATTCTCCAGAAACACGCCAACTTGCCCATTAGCCAGGGGCCAACCATACGCCCGCAACGTGAGCGATCGCACTTCGCTCATGGCTGCACCATCCATACAAGCAGGATGAAATACCCACTCTTGGCTCATCGATTGTTGCTGTTTGCGGGTTTTCTCGATTAACTGATCCAGTTCGTAGGATCGCACCACCTCTAGCAGTAAGCGAATCTGTCCGGGTTCCCAGCGGTCAATTTGCAATAACTGACGCGCCTGCTGATTACACCAAATTAAGTGATTGTCTTCGTCTACTTGTAAATACCCGACGGGCGCAACTTGAAATAGGGATTGAATGGCGTTGAGTTGGTCTTCTAAGACAAGGCGCTGCTGATTCGCTTGGGCAATCGCTCCCCGTAGACGAGACTCTAAGGGAAACGAGTTACTGGTCGAATTGGCTGGTAACAACTCTAAGGTTTGCTTGAGCTGCTGTTTGGTGCGGTGTTGTAACCATAAGCCAACCCCAATTCCTAGAGCTAGACCCAAGAGAAATGTCAACAGGGTCATAGGTGTGATTAATGAGACTATTGCCGAGCGATGGTTTAGTTATTGTAGCCTTTTGACAGGACGATAGCGGTACTGATTTGGGTTAAGATGCGATCGCCGGTTCGCATCTAAAATTAATTAGCCAAACCGATAGCCGAAGCCACGAACGGTAATCAAGTATTCCGGTTGACTGGGGTCTTTTTCTAATTTTTCCCGCAGCCAGCGAATGTGAACATCGACAGTTTTGGTATCTCCCAGAAAATCGGCTCCCCAAACCTGATCAATTAACTGTTCCCGAGACCACACCCGCCGGGGATACCCCATAAACAATTCCAACAGTCGGAATTCCTTGGGTGATAGATTCACCTCCTCGCCCCGCACCGTGACGCGGCATTCTTCGGGGTAGAGGGTAATGTCCCGTAACTGCAACGTCGGCGTTTGAGGTATGGAATTATAGCGGTGACGACGTAGGAGGGCGCGACACCGGGCGATTAATTCCCGCATACTAAAGGGTTTGGTCAGGTAGTCATCGGCACCGACTTCCAACCCCAAAACCCGATCCGTTTCACTCGCTTTGGCGCTGAGAATCAAGATGGGAATAGAATTCCCTTTATACCGGATCAAGCGACACAGATCGAGTCCGTTCACCTGAGGCAGCATCAAGTCTAGAATCAACAGGCTAAACTGGCACTCCTCGTCATTGGCATCGCCCTCGGACAGAAGCGTTAAAGCGGTACGACCATCAGCAGCCGTCACCACGTCATAACCTTCCTCTTGTAAGGACAACATCAGCATTTCTCGGATGAGAGTCTCGTCTTCTACGACCAGAATGCGGTTGGATTGTGCCAGTTCTGGAGTAGAAGGGCTTTGCGGTAGATCGACAGAAAGCATAAATGGTAAGGAAATTGGGTATCTGAACTTCTAAGCCAAGATATACACCAAAATCATGGTGTTGCAACGATATAGAAATGTAACTCTACGTCTAGAGTGACACAAGATTCGGCTGGTGTGGTTATACCCTATGAATATTTTGCAGACTTAAAACAATTTGGGTAACTTTATTGCCGATTTCCCCATGGTGACCTACACTAAGGATAGTGTAATACATGTCATACGCAAGTATGACAGAATGAGGGGTCTTACAGAAACAAAGCAGGAGGCTGGTAACCCTAGTCCCCCTGCTTTCACTTTTTTAGAAGGGATAATGCTGCTACATTTGATGACCTGGATCGAGGTTGAGGAGTATTTGAAGCGATCGCCGGGGATTATTCTGCCGATTGGTTCAACGGAACAACATGGACCAACGGGATTAATTGGTACTGATGCGATTTGTGCTGAAGCGATCGCGCGAGGGGTGGGTGAAGCGACGAATGCGATCGTTAGTCCCACGATTAGCGTGGGGATGGCGCTGCATCATACAGGGTTTCCTGGTACGATCAGCCTGAAACCTAGTACCTTAATTCATGTCATCCAAGATTATTTAGTCAGCTTAACCCGGGCTGGATTTACCAGATTTTTCTTTATTAATGGTCACGGTGGTAACGTTGCTACAGTTAAAGCCGCGTTTTCTGAGAGTTACGCCTATCTCTGGGATCTCAACATTCCCAACAGCGATCAAGTCAGATGTCGCCTTGCTAACTGGTTTACCTGCAAATCGGTGTATCAGTTAGCCAAACAATGGTATGGTGACCAGGAAGGATCTCACGCCACACCCAGCGAAGTGGCGTTAACGCAATACCTTTATCCGGAAGCAATCAAAAACGCCCCATTAGCGCCGAATGTCGCCTCTGGACATCCAATTTACGGGGCGACAGACTTCCGCCGTCGCTATCCTGATGGACGCATGGGGTCTAATCCCGCCTTAGCCAAACCGGAGCATGGTCAACAATTGTATGAGATGGCGGTGAAGGAAATGAGTCAGGCATATCTAGAATTTTTGCATACCGAGTGACAGTCTGCTAGAGACAGGTTAAACTCTTAATTAAACCACGCCTGCTGGTCAAACCAATAATACGGCATGGTGTTTCCTCGGTGTATCTGCTACAAGCGAGCAGATTTTGATTTGGAATTATTTCCCAGAGGAAGATGAAACCCATGAGTGCGATCGACTTTACTGTCGCGATTTGTACCTATAACGGCGCGAATCGTTTAGCAGAGGTTCTGGATAGGTTGCGATCGCAAGAAAAGACGGAGCCTATTTCCTGGGAGATTATTGTCGTTGATAATAATAGCACTGACGATACAGCTAAGGTGGTTCAGGAGTACCAAGCGAATTGGTCTGAACCTTATCCCATTCATTATTACTTGGAACCTGAACAAGGACTAGCATTTGCTAGGCGATGTGCTATCCGAGAAGCCAAAGGTGCTTTAATCGGTTTTCTGGATGACGATAATTTACCTGACTCGAATTGGGTGGCACAAGCTGATCATTTTGGGCAATCTCATCCAAAAGCTGGGGCGTATGGAGGACAAATCCATGGCAAATTTGAAGTAGAACCTCCGCCCGGATTTGAGAGAATCGCCCGTTATTTTGCGCTTCTGGAAGGAAAAAAGACGTATTGTTATAACGAAAAGTATAAAAATACGCAGAAGAAACTGTTTCCGCCTGGAGCTGGAATCGTCATTCGCCAGGAAGCTTGGCTAAAAAGTGTTCCCGAACATCAGAGTATTAATGGGGTATCTGGAAATTCTCTATCAATGAAGTGTGAAGATGTAGAGATGTTATCTTATCTTTTTTATGATGATTGGGAACTTTGGTTCAATAAGGATATGCATATTTATCATAAAATCCCTAAATCTCGTTTTGAGAGAGATTACATAATCCGTTTCTTCCGGGGAGTCGGTTTAAGTCGGTATCAGACGCGGATGATCGCCTACAAAAATTGGCAAAAGCCCGTGGTTATACCCATTTATATGGTGAATGACTTGAGAAAAATAATCAGACATTTCATTAAGTATAGGACTAACTTAAAAACTGATGTAGTTGCTGCTGGAGAAATGGAGTTACTACTAACTATTCTTTTGGGCTTTTTTTATAAAAATACTCGACTTAGCCATAAGATAAATTGATCATGAATGCTCTCAAGAGAACAGATTATAAAGAGATAAAATTAAATCCGGATAATAGTCTCTGCTTTGTAATTGTTAGAAATGAAATAAAACGAATACCTTTTTTCTTAAACTACTATCGAGAAAAAGGAATATCAAAGTTTTTTATAGTGGATAATGACTCGGAAGATAATACCTTAGGCTATCTGTTGCAACAGGAAGATGTCTACGTTTGGTATACTGAAGAATCTTTTAAGAAAAATAAAAGAATTTGGTTAGAATGGTTACTTAAAAATTACGGTCAAAATCACTGGTGTTTAATCGTTGATGCCGATGAAATTCTCTATTATCCCGATTGTGAAACCCGAAGCCTAAGCGATTTTTGCCGTCAAATAGAAAGGCAAGGTAAAAATGCCGTCCAAGGGATTATGTTAGATATGTATTCGCAGCAGCCTGTTCAGGAAGCCTACTATAATCCTGGAGATGACTTTTTAGAGGTCTGTCCCTATTTTGATAGACAGTATTATCATCACCAGGAAGGAACAATCAGGGATTATTATTGGGGAGGATTGCGACAACGTATTTTTGGCAGTGACGATAAACGAGGCAAGAAGCCCTACTGTTTAACCAAGTTCCCTTTGCTTAAATATAATGATACAATGATATTTTATTCAGAACATGTAACCAAAAACATAAAAGTTTCTTCGACAACGGCGTGTTTGCTACACTTTAAATATTTTTCCTTTTTTATCGATTATGTTAAATCAGAAATCCAGAGGAATCAGCACTGGCAAGGAGCAGCCGAATACCAAAAGTATGCTCAACTCATTGCCGAAAACAAGCCACTAAAACTGTACGACCCAGAAATTTCCGTGCGGCTGGAAAATAGTCAGCAGTTGATCGATATGGGAATTATAAATCGGGGAGTTATTCTGGAGAAACGGTTAGGATATGTAAGCTTATTGTTAGAATTATTTTATGACACTAAAATACTAGGACGTGCATTCCTTAAAGTTTTGTCCCCAAAAATAGCCTCTCGGAGAGTTATGATGATCAGGAAAACTTATTGAATTGAGTCAAAGGGTTGCTGCATAAGGGTTTTCCTGTTCCCTATTCCTTAAAAATTAGGGTTCCACCACAAATACCGAAGAGTCATCTGTATATACCCAGATCCAAGTAAAACTGTTTCGTTATTACATAAAAACAAATGCAATTAATGCATCCGGGTCTGAAAGACATTCTGCTCATTGAGCAATACATCAAGACTAAAAAAATAGGGTTTTTATCTATAGAAACCCCTTTACCCCCTTGGTTCAAAAAAATCAGCCAATCAATTCCAAATTACTCCATAGGACTTCAACTTCGCCGCGAGTACCGCCACATCTCAATGGGCATTAGAGCCTTTCGCCTTAAAGATATCGATACAATTTTTATATTTGAAATCTATAACCAACATTTATTAGGAGTTCTGCCTTTACTGGCTTTAACAGGAAAACAGGTATTGATTAGCTTACATGGTAATCAACAATTTGCCATGACTAGCAAAATCAAATTATTCGGATTAGTCTACCTAAAAAGGTATCTGCAAATTTTCAATAATTTAAAAGTCGTTTTATTTGAAATCGATGATCATGTTATCCCAGATAAATTCCGCTTACCAGCATCATCCAAGATAATTATCCCTCATCCAATTCTTAGCGAAGTCACGCCCAACCTGAAACCCGGTGAACGCTTGCCTATAGATGCCAAAATTAAGATAGGGGTGGTGGGGATGATTCGACAGGATAAACCTATCTCAAAACTAATTGCCAGATTACAGGAATACATCAGCTCAAATTCTGATCAATGCGAACTAATTATAGGTACACCCTTTGGTCAAAAACCAAACTATTTAGATCAACTGGGTGTAGCTCTCTACGATACCACTAAAGAAGAAGACTATATCAGTGTCTTAAAACAGATTGATATTTTGGTCATTCACTATGACAAAGATCGTTATTACTACCGCACCAGTGGTGTAATTAGTGATGCCGGATCGTGTGGGTGTTATATAATTGCCTCTGACTATCCAGTTATTAAGCATCAAGTGAATTTCCCTGTCCCAATTGGTTCAACATTCTCAACTTTTGACGAAATTGGTTCCCTAATTGATCAAGCCATCACTCACATTCGCCAGAAGGGACAGGATAACCACTGGATTTGGCGAGAACAACGTTCCGCAGCAGCGATCGCAAAACTCCTCTTCCCCCAAAATACATAGGGGTTGCTGTAGGGAGTCTTGTGGTGGGGGTAGGGAGCGGGGGGAGCGTGGGAAGCGGGGGGAGCGTGGGAAGCTGGGGGAGCGTGGGAAGCTGGGGGAGCGGGGAATAAGTGATGGGGTGATGGAGAATATAAGGAATATGAGGAAGGTGCGGCTTTTAGGCAAAGTCCTCTATTTTAACATCGTCCTTAAATTGCTGTAGTTTTGTCTCTAGTTCATGGGTAAGACGCTCAACGATGAACTCATCACTTAAACTAGGTTTGACTGTTTTGGCAATATCCATAAGTTGTCGGGCTACTCGCTGATTTGGATCACCGCCAATTTGATTAAATACTCTAAATTGCTCCTGTTTTAACCAATCTATCCAGTAATTAATTTCTGGGCGAATACGCAAGGGAGTCGAAGGAGCCTCAGGAAACACAGGATAGAAATCCCAGAGGGGCATAACATACTGAGGTTGGTATTCAATACCTAGAGAAAGACACCAATCTTGCCATTTAAAGGAATTAATATTGGCACTGGTTTTGATCGGAATCCAAGGCACTCTCAGGGCATCCGCAATGATAGCACCATGCATGGCTTCAGCGAGTAATACCTCAGTTTGGCTAATTGCCGATAAAACGTTTTCAATTGACCAACGCGGATCAATATAGGCGAATCCCAGTTGTTCGCAGATAGCACTCCAGGCTGAACTAGCTGGGATAGCGTGCTTGAAATGAGGCATAAAAGCAAAGCGCTGGGTTTTAGAATGATTCGCCGGAAATAATCGCCTGACGAGTAAAGCAGCATCGGTAACGGCGACTTCTTTGGCAACACCAAGCGCTTGGGCAGACAGGGGTCCTCTGACGCAGTATATCGTCCAAGAATCATTAATTTTGGGTACAGTTCCATATCCATATCCCACACCCGTTCCGAATACAATGGTTTTCTCTGCCTTGGGTAATTTTCTGTTGAGTAACGTCCCAATTCCTACAAAGAGGGTTCGTTCGTCTTCATCCAGAATGTTGGTTATTAATTGGTTCCAGAGCCAAGGGTTGAGTTCATCGCCAAAATTGGCGTATTCATCGGATTTGTAGTAGTAGAGCTTCATTTTTCATTTTATTGTTATCCCACATTCTGTACGCCCAAAACTCTAAAAGTCGTCTTCCTCTTCCTCATTGGCATCATTTGCCTCATTTGCTGAATTCTGACGCAATCCTCCTGGTAAAGCAGCAATAATTGCATCCAGTACCCTGGAAACCGGGATCACCTCAATATCCAGATCCGGTAACACTTGACCCTTGGGAACGATCGCGCGTTTAAATCCCAATTTTGCCGCTTCCTTTAACCGCAGTTCCATCTGTGACACCAGCCGCACTTGTCCCCCTAATCCCACTTCGCCAACCATCACGGTGCGCGGATCAACCATGCGATCGCGAAATGACGCCACAACTGCAATGGCAATCCCCAAATCAGCCGCCGGTTCCTCGACTCCCAACCCGCCAGCCGTAGCCACATAAGCATCTAATTTAGACAGGGGAATCCCTACCCGTTTTTCCAATACCGCCAAAATTTGCTGTAATCGACTGTAATCCACACCAGTGGTTGAGCGACGCGGCGCCCCATAACTAGCGGGGGACACTAACGCCTGTAACTCAACTAAAATCGGACGAGTCCCCTCACAAGCCACTACCGTCGCCGTACCCGGACTCATTTCATCCCGATTGCCCAAAAATAACTCCGACGGATTCAGCACCTCCTGCAACCCCTTATCAACCATTTCAAAAATCCCGATTTCGTGGGTAGCACCAAACCGATTTTTCACCGATCGCAGCAAACGATGAGAGGCAAAGCGATCGCCCTCAAAATACAATACCGTATCCACCAAATGTTCCAGCACCCTTGGTCCTGCGATCGCGCCTTCCTTAGTCACATGTCCGACAATGAATAACGTAATATTCGCCCGCTTTGCCACCTGCATCAAGGCTGAGGTACATTCCCGCACTTGCGCCACCGAACCGGGTGCCGAGGTTAACGCCGCAAAGTAGAGCGTCTGGATACTATCAATGACGGCAACTTGGGGTTTTAGGGACTCCAACTCCCGTAACACCTCCTCTAAGTCAGTCTCTGCCAACACATACAGATTTGGCTCTTGCTCCTCCGAGGTTTTACCCCCATTCGCCGTTTTCGACAATGCCTTCTTCCCTCGCTTTTTGGGCGCACCATTATTCGTCTGCTCACTATTATTATCTGCCTCCTCCTGAATCGGAGCAGCACAAACACCCAGGCGAGAGGCTCGCAGTTTCACCTGTTGTCCCGACTCTTCGGCACAGACGTAAAGGATACGATGCTCCTGTGCCAGTTGATGTGCCACCTGTAGCAGCAACGTGGATTTGCCAATCCCTGGATCACCGCCAATCAATACCAAGGAGCCAGGGACGATCCCTCCCCCCAGCACTCGATCCAGTTCACTATACCCGGAAGCAAATCGGATCTGGACATTATTGGAAATTTCTGAGAACTTGAGTGAAGACCTCGGTTGAGCGCGTCCGGAAGTAGGAGAGGGAGTAGAGGCACGGCTATTGGATTGCCAACCCCCACTTCTTAAAGTGGTCGTTGTTGACAGCATACTCTCCTCTAAGGAGTTATACGTGCCGCAGGAGGAGCATCTGCCGAACCACTGGGAGTGTTCCGCCCCACATTGATTACAAACATAGATGGATTTAGTTTTAGGCATCCTGATCTCAAGGTGCTAGGAATTTTCAATAATTAAACCAATCTTAAAAAGTCGTAAGAAAATGTCAAATAAAAGCATTATGACTTAAAAAAGCTTCGTATAACGTTATATCTTAGAGATAAGCTACTGATAAATTAACATTTCGTTGACTGTAAATTAGGAGTCTTGAATCAATTGGAAACTCATAAGGAAAAAATTCTGGTTGTCGATGATGAAGCGAGTATCCGCCGGATCTTGGAAACTCGCCTGTCGATGATTGGCTACGATGTCGTCACCGCCGCCGACGGGGAAGAAGCCTTAGAAACCTTCCGCACGAGTGAACCCGATTTAGTGGTGTTAGATGTGATGATGCCCAAGCTGGATGGCTACGGCGTCTGTCAAGAGTTGCGAAAGGAATCGGATATCCCCATCATCATGCTAACGGCATTGGGTGATGTTGCCGACAGAATTACTGGGTTAGAGTTGGGCGCGGATGATTATGTGGTCAAGCCCTTCTCTCCCAAAGAGTTAGAAGCCCGGATTCGTTCGGTATTGCGGCGAGTGGACAAGGTAGGAGCGTCCGGGATTCCCAGTTCTGGGGTAATCCATGTCGCTAGTATCAAAATTGATACAAACAAACGACAGGTATATAAGGGAGACGAGCGGATTCGGCTCACAGGGATGGAATTCAGTCTCCTGGAGTTATTAGTCAGTCGTTCTGGAGAACCCTTCTCTCGGTCAGAAATTTTACAAGAGGTGTGGGGGTATACCCCAGAACGCCATGTTGATACCCGCGTTGTCGATGTTCATATTTCCCGACTGCGAGCCAAGCTGGAAGATGATCCCAGCAATCCGGAGTTGATTCTCACCGCACGAGGGACAGGATATTTATTTCAACGGATACTCGAAGCAGGGGAGGAATAAGTGTTGAGGTTTAGGTTTTGAGTGGTGAATGTTGAGTGTTGTAGCAACCGCTACAACAGTTAGGACAGGCTTGCGTCCATTGAAACAATAAACGCTGTGCAAATAATGGCTAAACCTGATCAAAATTCTGTGTTGCGACAATTACCATTTATTGTGGGGGGATTAGGCGGAACGCTATTGTTAATCAATCGCCTGCTGACTCCCCAACTCACGGAATCTCAGGCGCGTTCAGACGCACTGGGGGTTATTCTGAGTGCCATATTGATTTTGACAGGTTTGCTGTGGCAGCAAGTGCAGCCGCGATCGCCAGATGCGGTAGATTTAGTTGGGGAGGAGGGCTTTGAACTGACACCAGAGTTACCGGAGGCGGTAAAAACGGAACTGGCTTGGGCGTCACATTTATTATTAACCAATACTGTGACGCGATCGCTGGTTGTGTTTTATCAGGGAAAAGTGCTACTAAGGCGGGGAGTATTGGGAAAAAAGCCAGAGGTGAAACCCGGTGCTATCTTGAAGCGGGTTCTGGAGCAACAAAAACCTATTTATCTGGTTGACTTGAAACTGTATCCCGGACGAATCGAATTTGACTACTTACCAGAAAATACCCAAGGACTCATCTGTCAACCTCTGGGCAATCAGGGTGCTTTAATTTTAGGCGCGAATGCTCCCCGCAGTTACACCAAACAAGATGAGCGCTGGATTGAGGGGCTAGCTGATAAACTAGGAAATACGTTGAGTCGTTTTCTAGAACCCACGCGATCGATTGAATCTTAAATGTCTATAACTTTGCTCTACTGGATATTAATTGCCCTGATGCTCGTGGGTGTGGTGGGTGCTGTAGTCCCTGGTCTTCCCGGTTCTAGCTTAATTGTTGTGGCAATTTTAGTCTGGGGATTTGTCCAAGGGTTAAGTGCGATAAATTTGGCGTTGGGCGTTGCTGTTGTAGTATTACTCTTCAGTGTCGGCATTGATTTTTTAGCCACCTACTGGGGAGCAAAACGGGCAGGGGCGAGCAAGTGGGGACAAATTGGTGCGATTATTGGCTTAGTCTTGGGAATTTTAGGGCTACTTCCAGCGTTACCTGTGGGAGGTCCTCTGTTAGGAATTTTAATTGGTCCACTGTTGGGAGCGTTTATCGGCGAGTTTTTATCCCGCCGTCAGTTGGAATTAGAGCTACGGTTAAAGGCGGCGTTGAAAGCGAGTGTAGGAATTGTAGTAGGTTCGCTGGTAGGGAATGTCATTCAGGGCGCATTGGCGCTGGCGACGGTGATTGTGTTTGTGGTTACCACCTCCCCCCCCTGACAGGTGTAGGTTTTTTACTTTAGGGTGGGGTCAAGACAAGGAGGACAAGGTTGACAAGAGGACAAGGGAGGAAAACCGTACAAAATCTTGTTCGGTCAAGTTAACTTCTAAAAGCTGAAAAGCCTTGTTTTTTGTTGAACAACTTAACAGGGAACAGTAAGGGTTTGAGGGCGATTTAAAAAACTTAATACAGTACCGTTTTCTTTTGTCCGACTACTTATTCAAAACTGGCAAACTTATCCGTCGCCTCAATTAACGCACTACGAATCCCCGGTTCTGTTATAGAATGTCCCGAATCTGCAACCACAATAAACTCAGCTTCCGACCAAACCTGATGCAACTCCCACGCCGATATCATCGGACAAACCACATCATATCGTCCCTGAACAATCACCCCAGGAATATGACGAATCCGATCAATATTTCGCAGCAACTGATCCTCTGATTCAAAAAAGCCTTTGTTGATAAAATAATGACACTCAATTCTGGCAAAAGCATCGGCAAAATCACTCTCACTAAACTTTTGCATTAAGTTAGGGTCTTGCAACAGTCTACTGGTACTCGCCTCCCAAACTGACCAAGCCCGCGCCGCTACTTGACGAATTTGGGGATCAGGACTGGTTAAACGCTGATAATAGGCTGAAATAAAATCATCCCGTTCCGCCTCTGGAATCGGCTTAATGTAGTGTTCCCAAGCATCAGGAAAAATATAGCTAGCCCCCTGCTGATAAAACCAACGCAGTTCCTTTTGTCGCAGCATAAAGATTCCCCGCAGAATCAATCCTCGACAGCGTTCGGGATGGGTTTGACTGTAGGCGAGGGACAGGGTACTTCCCCAACTTCCGCCAAATACCACCCACTGTTCAATCCCCAAATGGAGGCGCAGTTTCTCAATATCGCTGACTAAATCCCAAGTAGTATTCTCTTGCAGTTCCGCATGAGGTGTACTTTTACCACTCCCACGCTGGTCAAACATAACAATTCGCCATTGATTCGGGTTAAAATATAGGCGGTAAAAGGGTTGGCTACCTCCCCCAGGTCCACCATGTAACACAACGACCGATTTACCTTCCGGATTCCCTGACTCCTCATAGGAAATCCTGTGTAGGTTACTCACCTGTAACATTCCTTGGTTATAAGGTTCGATGGGGGGATAGAGTTCGCGCATAATTTTCGATTACAGTAACAAAGGCGGTGGCGCTTTTATCGCCGACGACGAATGGTGGTGCGATCGCCTATGATTCTTTCCTAGTTTTGACTATGATAAATTCTAGGCAATTGACGACAACGATAGACGCGAAAGCGGGTCTTATTTATATCCAGGACTCTCACTCTGACACCCGAAAGGCTTACTGGCGGCGTATCCCCAAGATTCAGTGGTTGGTGATTCTCACGGTTATGGGACTGGGTTTGTTTGGCTGTAAGTCCTCTAAATCCCCCGAAAATGCCCAGAGTCCCTCACCCCCCGTATCAGAAACACCCGCTGATTTTTCCTTTCCCCTGATTACCCCGAATGTCTCACCCCTTCCTACAGAAACACCAACAGTCTCACCCCTCCCCACACCCACAATTTCATCTGTGCCCCCAGAGATAGTTGTCTTACCGACTCCTGAACAAGTCCCTAATACACCCTCCGTCTCCCCTGAGATACCTGCGCCCACTCCAGAGGCTTCTAAAGCTGTCCCACCCCCTTTACCCAAACCACCAGGCATTGATAACCGTAAGCCGACGATTACAAATTTACCCGATGGCAATTATTTTTATGGCGAATCAGCGGAGTTTGACCGTCCGGGTAGTCGGTATTTAGTGTTTGTAAAAACTGATAATGTGCTAATTGGACAGGAGTATTTTTGGCAAACTGAGCAGAGTCGTTGTTTTAAAGGAATAGTCAATGAAAATACAGTCAAAAATGTTAAAATCGCTTATCGCCAACCCTCTCTAGAGCCGGAAGAGGTACAATGGTCATTTGAAGATATGAAGCCGATAAAAATCAGTGATTTCCAGCCGATTAGTTGGGATAAAACTCCGGACTTTGCTAAGACTAATTTACAAGATTGCGTAAAAATTTTTAGTATATTTAATGAATAATGAAAAACATAAGCTGTTCGGCATTTAAACCTTAATATCAATTGAATGCCGTTTATTGTTTCGATCCCCGTGGGCGTGTCCTAACCGTTGTAGCGGTTGCGATACAAGGGGAGCGGGAGATCTAATCTATCTATAAGAGGGGGATCTAAACCCACCTCGACCGATGATAATCATATACACATTTCGTAATATTTTGTTAACATAGTTAAAAATCATCCTTTAGACTGATCACCTTCTACAGCACCTTCTTGCCAAACGTAGATACAGCATGAACTTCTTCAATCCAACAGAGCCAATTATTCGTACCAAACAGCACGCACTCGACTACCAAGACCGTCAAGGATTGTTACGCCTGCATTGGCAACTCGGACGGAAGACACTGCTATCAGCCTTTTATACCCGTATCGACCAGGTATTCCTGTTCTGGGGTATAATTTGCGCCATGATTTTCATCACTGCCCAGTTTTTGCCGATTAGCTGGAAACTCCAAGCTGGACTGTGGTCAGGACTCACCCTAATTGGCATCGCAGCGATGGTGGTACTCACCAACTTTTGGGTAAAAGTTGAACGCCTCAATTGGCTACTTTATTTCTGGGGAGTCCTCATGATTGGTGGTGTGATTATCACCGATTTGAGCATCTTCCTAGGTTGGGGAAACGTGTTGATTCGCCTTTGTCATCTATGGTTGGGATTGTGTGCCGTGGGTTACATCGGTACAGGAGTAGGGATGCGATCGCGTGCCTTTACCCTAGCAGGTATCATTCATTTACTGGGTATTGCGCTTTTAAACTACGTCGGGGGTTGGCAGTTTCTCACCACGGGTATCGTGATGACCGCCTCTCTACTGATGTTTGCCGAAACCCAGTGGGATATGCGTCCTCCCATTGAGTACAAGCTGTTAACGCTAGAACAACGACAGTTCAATCAACAGCAGCATCAATTGCGTCAACTTTCCTTGTAAACCCAAGACTTCTATTCTTTTAGATGGATAACAAATTGTTGTCCTTTATACCTAACGGTCGATAACCTGAAAGGGTTTAGCCGCTACTATGAGAAATAACAAAGGAATTGCACTGGATTGGACGTTTTTCCGCTGTGGTCCATTCGTTGCACATTGAAGGAGAGCGACGTCAGATGTGCAAACGGTGCAGCCGAATTGCTGAGCTAAGGTGGTGTGAAGTTTTTGTCGCTTCCTTCACTTTGTTACTACCAACGGGAGACGAAACTCTCCATCAGAACGGTCGAAGGTAGTAGACACCGAGTAGTCAGCTTATTCAATTATTCAATCAAATTCCTTTATAAAAAATACCTAAATAAATAAAAGTTGGTGAAGTGGTTTAACCTATCTTCACCAACTTAATTTTTGGAATGAACCCATGAACAATTACCAAACCGATTTTTTACCGATTGTTATCGGAGGTTACCAATCCGCTCTTCTGGGTTCGTGGAAAGGTTCACCACTGAAGGGTTGCACGCCCGTAGATGGATAAGCATCATCACTGGGACCGAAAATCCTCACAACCGCTTCTGATATATATTGGGTCATTTCTGCAAACAGTTTTGAAATATTCATAACCTTGTCCTCCTAATAGAGTAAATCTCAATCAGATTTAAATTGGTGTATTGGTATGCAATTCACTTGTTAATTATGAGGGATACACCACAAAAAAACAGTATTTTGCAACATTTATTTGATTATGTTTGCAATACTTTTCCCAAGCTTCAGTCAAATGCCCGATTATTCGCTATTTGTATAAATTTTCGTTTACATCCTTGACATTCTGTAATGATTTGTTGCACTCATGCTGGGAAACCCTGACATTCGCGACGAGAGTTCACCAAACTTAAACGCCTGATCGTATAATGGCACAAGCAGGCTTAACTGCGGCTGCTGCACCGAAGTTTGCCAAATGCTCCACATTGATTAAGGCAAGTCGTTGTGACTTGTTAGGTATACTTATGCAGCCGAAAAATTTGCGCCGACTCCTGCGGGCATATGCGATCGCGTTTACTTAGGCGGTTCCCTGGATGGGGCAATGCGGTGGGCACCAGAGGAACTCATTCCCGAGGAAGGATGGGTGCGAGATGGAGGATTGGGGACAATTGGCGGTGGCAATCATTTTGTGGAAATTCAGGTGGTTGAGACGGTTGAAGATCGGGTAAGGGCGTTTGCTTACGGCAGGTTTATGGGGATGTAGAAGCCCCCTTGGTTTATGATTTGCCCCATAATATTACATTGCCTCAACAGGAATCCGCTCAAATTCATCGATGGATCACTCGCAAAGGCGCTTGTCCGGCTTATGCCGAACAGCCTGTGATTATTCCGGGTTCAATGGGGACACCCTCTTACCTAGTCGTGGGTAAAGGAAATCCCGCCTTTCTCTGGAGTGCATCTCATGGCGCAGGACGGTTGCGATCGCGCTTTGAACTGAGTCGTCGCGGGGCGGGTTATAGTGAGGAAACCTTAGGGTTAACGGGTGTTGATTGCATTACCCTGCGGGAAGAACGGCGGATTGAAGAAGCACCTGTGGCTTATAAGCCCATTCAGCCCGTAATTGAAGCACAAGTTAAGGCAGAGATGGTAAGTGTAGTGGCGCGTTTACGACCGATTTTGACGTTTAAGGCGTAATTTGTGGGGGGGAAGTATTTGTGCCAAAAAATTGCTCCGATGCCAAATTTAATTCAGAAGGTATAGGGCTATTTGGGGGCTTGCTACTACAATTGAGCCTATTGCCTAGCGCTACGCGCTATACGTCTGATTTGTTCATGGTTCATGACAATCAACGCTGAACAATACCCATCTGAAACTTATGCCACAGGAAGACCAACAACTTACCCTCACTCCAGCCGATTACAGCCTGTTAACTGATCTCTATGAACTAACCATGGCAGCTTGCTATGTGGGTGAAGGGTTAGAGAATCGACGCGCCAGCTTTGAGTTATTCGTGCGACGTTTGCCTAACGGCTTTGGCTATTTAATTGCTATGGGATTGGCACAGGCGTTAGATTATCTGGAAAAGCTTCAATTCTCCGAATCCCATATAGAGGCGTTGCAAGCAACAGGGCTATTTGATCAAGTCCCAGAACGCTTTTGGTCTGTACTTCAGTCCGGAGGATTTTCTGGTGATGTTTGGGCTTTACCCGAAGGAACGGCTGTTTTTGCCAATGAACCTCTGCTGCGGGTTGAAGCCCCCTTGTGGCAAGCCCAACTCGTCGAAACCTATATTCTAAATACAATTAATTACCAAACCCTAATCGCAACACGGGCAGCGCGGATGCGAGATGTTGCGGGAGAGGATACCAAGCTGTTGGAATTTGGTACTCGCCGTGCATTTAGTCCACAAGGCGCAATCTGGGCAGCACGGGCAGCATTAGCCGCCGGGTTTGATTCTACCTCAAATGTGGTTGCTGCACTGAAGTTAAACCAAAAACCCAGTGGCACAATGGCACATTCTCTAGTGATGGCAATTGCTGCTGTATCGGGGAGTGAGGATGAGGCATTTAGTGCATTTCAACGCTATTTTCCCACTTCACCTCTATTAATTGATACTTATGATACAGTTGGGGCGGCTCAACGTCTGGCAGAACAGGTTAAAGCAAATCAGACAAACGTTGCAGGTGTGCGCTTAGATTCGGGAGATATTGCTGATTTGTCTAAACAAGTGAATTCGCTGTTACCGGATGCGAAAATCTTTGCCAGTGGTGACATGGATGAATGGGAGATTGCCAAGATTAAACAAGCAGGCGGTATTATTGATGGTTATGGCGTCGGTACGCGATTAGTTACAGGTAAGCCAGTTAATGGAGTGTATAAACTGGTGGAAATGGATGGTATTCCTACGATGAAACAGTCGAGTAGTAAAGAAACTTATCCTGGACGCAAACAAGTTTTCCGTCATTGTGTTGACGGGAAAATTAGTAAAGATCGACTAGCAATGGCATCCGAATCTCCTCAAGCCAACGAACAGCCATTGTTGGAACTCATAGTTCAAGCAGGTAAACGTTTAAACCCACCGGAACCATTAGCGGATATCAAAAAACGTACAGCGGCGACTGTGGCAATGATTCCTGATGTAATCCGCCAACTTGATGATCCCCAGCCTCTACAAGTAGAGATTTCGGATGCATTAAAACAGCTTACTCAACAGACGGAAAAACGATTAGATAAAGAAGCTACCGATGTCTAAATTTAGATATGATGTAGCATGTAAAGTAAAATAAATAACTACAAAAACATTTTCTGAAACAGAGATTTTAGTAAAGGGCGACCCGATCAAATTGAGTGGATATAATTGTTGATTTGTGCAAGCGGGTCGCCCCTACACGAGGGTCGAAGATAACATGCTTCTTTCTTGTGTCTGTATCTCCCTGCCCAATCTATAATGACAATGCTAACGGACTTGACATGACAACAATTGCCTTATTCGGAACCAGTGCTGATCCACCCACTGCAGCCCATAAAACCATTCTCAGATGGTTGTCCCATCACTACGATAAAGTCGCTGTCTGGGCATCAGATAATCCGTTTAAGTCTCACCAAACCTCCCTAGAACACCGCAAGCGGATGTTAGAGGTGTTAATTTCCGAAATTGAAACACAGCCTAATGATATTGGCGTACATGAGGAGTTGAGTCGTAGCAGAACCCTAGAAACGTTAGCCAAAGCCAAGGAAATTTGGGGGGATGAGGTGGACTATACTCTCGTAGTGGGTTCGGATTTAGTCAATCAGATACCCCGTTGGTATCAGATTGAAGAATTACTCAGTCAGGTACAGTTACTGGTTGTACCGCGTCCCGGTTATGACATAGACGAAACGGGAGTAAAACGATTAAGGCAGCTTGGTACTCAGGTTGCGATCGCGGATCTGGATGTTCCTGGAGTGTCCTCCACAGCCTATCGTGAAAAAGGAGACCCAGATGTCATAACCCCTTCTGTTCAAGAGTATATCAATCGCGAAAAATTGTACGCTTGATCAACGGTGACTCCGGAACAGGGACGTTCTTAGCTATACTTTTAGGGGGACTATCACTTTTTTAAGTTCAAAACGTCACAGTTTTGGATAACCATGTCAGAACGCGGCATCAAACCGAGCAACCAACCAGCGTTAGCTGATTTCAAAGTCAGTGTTGACACTGTTATTTTCTCTGTCGATACTCAACAAAACCGCGTCTTGGTGCTATTAATCATGCGCCGGGATGACCCTTTTTCCGGTCAGTGGAGTTTACCGGGAACGCTGGTGCGCCAAGGAGAATCCCTAGAAGATGCTGCCCATCGGGTTCTGGTGGAAAAAATTCGGGTGAATAATCTCTACTTGGAACAACTCTACACCTTTGGTGGTCCGCATCGCGATCCTAGGGAATCCCCAAAAAGCTTTGGCGTTCGTTACCTATCGGTTAGCTACTTTGCCTTAGTTCGGTTTGAAGAAGCACAGTTCATTGCTGAGGGAGTGAGTGGTATTGCGTGGTATCCGGTTAAGCAAATACCGTCCTTAGCCTTCGATCATGGCAAAATTATCGAGTATGGATATCAGCGTTTGCGGAATAAGTTGGAGTATAGTCCTGTCGCGTTTGATGTATTACCCGATGTTTTTACGCTCAGTGACCTCTATCAACTCTATACTACTGTTTTAGGCGAAAACTTCTCGGATTATTCTAACTTCCGCACCCGTTTGTTGAAGTTAGGTTTTTTAGCCGATACGGGTCTAAAAGCCTCACGGGGAGCAGGGCGTCCAGCGTCTTTATATCGGTTTGATGCTGAGGCGTTTGCGCCGTTGAAGGATAAGCCGCTGGTTTTTCTGTGAAGATATAACAGTTTATCGTAGTTTATAATTATTGTTTATCGAAACGATTATGACTAAATCGACGATTCAGTACACCACCAAACATTTAAAGGAACTGGGTTTATTTATCGAAGTCAGCGGTAGAACGGATAGCGATCGCAGTCGCAAAAAGGCGCTGGAAGAAATTGAGCGGCGGATGGATGACCCAGAGGATACTAGCTTAGATGCGAATAGTTTTGCCGATGGGTTAAGCAGTGAAGATTTAATTGTGGTTGGTCCCCCATCGGCGATTGAATCGCCAGAAGATGAACCGGAAATTATTCAAGCGGTGAAGGCGATCGCGAATTTAGCCAGCTTACGAGTCACCCTCGAAGAGATACAGCAGCAGGCGTTGGAGTTGCGTCCAGTAATTGAGGCACTCTTTCGCCCCGAACCCCTGACTCCCGAACAAATGCAGCAAGCGACGGATAAGAGTTTTGCCAAAACGTTAATTAAATTTGCCGAAGCTAAAGCCGCACGAGATCAATTTTTACCCGAAGCGCAACAAGCTTGGCAGATTCTAAAACCCGCTTTAGACAATGTTGATACTAATTCTAATCCGGTTCTTTCATCGGTGCAAAACTCCAAAACTGATAAGTCATAAGTCATGAGTTAATTGTCGGGAATTGTAGGGTGCGTTACGCTTCGCTAACGCACCGTTTCTCAATGGCTTGAAATGTCTAAAGAAGTTAAATAAAAACGGACATAACATCACAAACTATCAAATACATTTGGATTAAAATACCACAATTTTTTTTTAGGCATCTTGAGCATCAAGAGCATGTTGTTTAAGTTCACTTAAGGAAACATATTCTAGAGCCGATGCATGAGTAGCAGACAAAACCACAGGAGGTGCAGCGCCAGCTTCCAGGGCTTCTTGCCAGCGAGAGGCACATAGACACCAGCGATCGCCTGGTTTTAAACCGGGAAAATTAAATCCGGGAACGGGTGTACTCAAGTCATTCCCACGCTGTTTGGTAAATTCCAGAAACTCTTCGGTAACTTGAGCGCAAACAACGTGAGCGCCAAAGTCACCGCCTCCAGTATTGCATTTCCCATCCCGGTAAAATCCGGTCATGGGAGATGTGCAACAGGTTTCTAGTTCTGTACCCAGGACGTTTTTTGAATTAGCCATGACAGCACCTTTGATTGATCAAACTTTCCATCAGTAGGATACAGAGAGACGCTTCTATCCAGCAAGCTCTGTATCGGTCATAGCGTCATTTGTCATTCGTCCAAGAATCCTTGCACCTTGATCGGGGCGGGTTTAGTTACATCAGGGCGGGAAAAAAATGTGAGCCGTGAAACCCGCCCCTACAAGACCAACCAACGGACTGGCGTGGCACAACTAAAATGGTGGAATAGATTTTACCATCGAATCGGGCGCACGTCTGTGCGCCCCTACAGTTTCGGGGCTTCCATTCTAATTCATTAAATAGGGTGTGCCACACCACTATGCTGGATCTCTGCACCAAAACGGTTTTATCCATCATCTGTCATCTTGATCACCCACTTGGCAGTAAGATAGGGACAGCAGTTTACCCAGTCGGGTGGTAAAGCAGTTTTTAGTCAATCTGGAAGGGTGTTCGATGAGCAATAAACCTGAAAAAAACGTTATCAATGTAGATCCAGTCACAGTTGTGGCAGTTATATCTGCCCTTTTACTCGTGCCACTATTGATATCGGGGTTTATCTTCCAATAATTCTATGGGTTCTCGTCCTTTTCAATCTACCTCCGGCTTGCCCTGTGCTAAAGTCATCAAGCTGGTGGCAATAGTATTAATGTGCTTGTCGCTGTGGGTTGCACCAGCATCTGCCAAGGTTATCCGCTATTTTGATGGCAATTCGACGGATGTCAATGTTCCCGCAGGTATTGCTTTTGACTTAGGTGGCGGGGGGGCTGATGTGGATGAAGCGATTCAGTGGATGATTAATCAGGCGAGAGGTTGCACTGACTGTTCGGCTCAGGTTGATGTGGTTGTGATTCGCTCATCGGGTTCGGCTGGCTATAATGAACCGATTCTGGCGATGAATGGGGTGGATTCGGTTGAAACCTTGGTTATCGGTAGTCGGGATGATGCTAATTCTCCAGATGTCGCGGATACCATTCGCCAAGCTGAGGTGTTGTTTTTTGCAGGTGGCGATCAGTGCGACTATACCCGCAATTTTAATCATACGGCGATAGAAGACGCGATTAAATCCGTTGGCGCTAAAGGCGGTGGGATTGGGGGAACCAGTGCGGGGGCGATGATTCAAAGTGAGTTTATTTATAACGCCTGTTCGGATGCGGTTGATAGTGAGTATGCCTTAGATGATCCTTATGAAGATATTCTGTTTAGTTATGATCTGTTCAACTGGTCGCTAATGAAGGGTACTGTAATAGATACCGCTTCTAAAAACCTAGACAAACCTACCCATCAGTAATTCTGCCTTGGTATAAGTCCACGGTGTAACTTTTGGTCGATAACCGTTAACGCTTGCGCTTGGCTGATACCCGGCATTGTTGCTCGATATCAGCCTTAACCAATGGCTCCCAGTTAGAGACACTATAGTAATCGTGCCTACGATTGACTACAGGGCATCGACCAATAAAATTATTAAATTGATATATAGCGCTCCATACGTGCTTTCTCGGATTCACTCCGAGATAGGCGGACACAGAGCGCGGCAATCTCTCACTCAAATTCATGCCTCTTCTGGCAATTGCTAGGGCAGCTGCCACATCAGATGATAGTCCATACATCCGACTATATTTAAC